>CAZTJJ010000065.1:0-9106 GCA_964614065.1 uncultured Thermotogae bacterium | reverse complement strand
AGCTGGCGAACATTAGGGGGGAATCAAAGCGCGAATTGTACGATGAGTTGAATAGCTAGCACGGCGAGCTAACCTCAAAGTGAAGATTTTAGTCTTACTCTCGTGACCCTAAAGATCAAGGTTTTGAAACTTTTTTCACCATGTATGTCGAAACTACCTTCTTGTAACTGTGAGCTTGAATTCTTCAGCTCAAAGTATATTTCACAGCTGGATGGTAGTATCATTTGTAGGTCTATCTCTTATCCTAGCAAGTTATCCTAATTGATTGGGGCATGTGTTTGGGTTTTCTTGAACTGACGATTGAAGTGCCTTTCAAATCGTTTTTTGGCATTAATTTGAAACTTGACATTTTATAAAATGTGTGTTATAAACTATCGAAACGTTTGCACAAACGTTTCGATAGTTTATACCGGTCAATTTGTAGCAATAGTTTTTCGGTCAATCTCAAGCAAATTCGATGTCATTCATTCATAAGTGGGAACCATTTGAGCAGGCGGTCGTTAATGAAAGGAAGCAACAGCAAATGTTACGTTGAAGACTGCTTGATGGGCAAGGCTTTTAGTTACAGTCATTGGGGTTTGGCCTTATCTTTTGGGGATAGTGGTTGTGGATAGGTTTTAGCAGTCCTGTTCTGGGCCGTAAACGGGAGAGTACAAGGTCCGCACTAAATTCAGAAATTCGAAAGAGTGAGATAATTTTTAAAGAAGTATTTTGTAGGAGGTGATAGAAGTAAATCTAAGAGTATGTTTATTCTTTCTGTAATGACGAATAATCCCCAAGTAAAATTTCTGGAGGTGTGTTGAAGTGAGTAAAAATAAGTTGTCATCTATGTTGGCTATGTTCATGATGTTTGTTTTTGTTGGTATAGTCGTGGTCGGTTTGGGAGGATTTACCGCTGAAGCGAAAGACGTAACTGTTGGTTACATTGTTCGGGAAGCGAATGCTTGGTGGGAAATAGCCGCTGCCGGTTTTAGGGCAGGAGCTGAAGCTGAAGGCGCCCAAGTCAAAATTTACATGCCCCAAAACATGAAAGGAGGGCAATTGCAAGCACAAGCCCTTAGACAATGGGTAAGATTGGGGACAGTCGATGGTATTATGGTTGGTCCAAATGTACCATCAGCACTTGAAGGCGCGATAAACGAGGCTATGAAGAAAGGCATTCCAGTTATTTGTGGCTATGGTGTAGATTCACCTGATAGTGACAGACTAGTATATGTAGGATATAACCCCGGCTTGTTAGGTGAAGCAATGGCCACTGCAATGCAGAAGTGGCTTGATGAATATGAACATGAATCCGGAAAGATAACTTACTCTACAGGAAGTATGGCGTCGACCGAAGATGTTGACGCCTATGACCAATTTGCCGATCCTCTTGAGAACAAGGGCTATGAAGTACTCCCTGCACTTGTAGACCATGGTAGTTCCGAGACGGCAAGGAGAAATGCTTTGCAATCCATTGATCAGAATCCTGATCTTGTAGGGATGCAAGGTTACTATGACTATACTGTGCCCGCGATTGGTGACGCAATTAATGAAAAAGGAGTAAAAGATGAAGTTGTAGGAATGGGGGACGGTTTTACAGGTGAGATGGTCCCTTATCTGCAGGATGGTTCCATCAAAGCGACAACGGCCTTGGGTAAATTCCCGGGAAGTAAACTGGGTGGTCAGATCATTGCGAAGCTAGCTAAAGCCCCGAAAGAGGCCTGGCCGTACATAGTTGACGTTTACACTACGAATCCACCCCCTGGATTCAGCAACCCCAAGGAAGATGAAATACTCGCCGCATTTGGTTTAGTCACTTCAGAGCCGGTCGAATGGCCCGAGATGCCAACAGACCTTTACGGCTGGAAGATGACAATAGACGAATTTAGAGACGCGAACCCAGGCGCTTGGGAAGTGATGGTCGAACAGTTCCAGTAAAAGAGAACAGATAACAACTGTAACTTTTATCTATTTGGGTTTTTCACACGACTGGAACACGAGTGGTAGCTTCAACTGACCACCCCCGCAGTATCTGTGGGGGTGGTCAGTAATCTTATGAAGTCAGCAATATCGTCCTAGCACGATGAACTATTTTAGGGAAAATCTAATCATTTACCTTTATTGTTGACTTACAATACGGTTTCTTCTAGGGTATCAAAGTATAGCGCACTTAACTGCTTGTTAATCCTGGAAGTAGTTTTGCCCCGGTGTTCGCTCCGGGGTCATTTTCTAGAAATTTCCCCGATTGTTTGATTATTGATATATCTGGTTCCTGCAGTAATAATGATAGACAACATAGCAAAGACGAAGTTAGTGGGGTACTTTTCATGCATATCTCTACTAGCGCTAATCTTACGTTATTAGGATGATAGTACTGTTTTAAAAGCGTTAGTAGAACGTTTACATTAAATTGGAAATTGGTTGAAACACGATAATAACCGAATTCAAGGAGTGAAAGACGGCTGATATGAAATCTGATAACGTCGAAGCGACGGGCTCGTCGAGTACGTGGCCACAAAGAATTCTACAACCTTTAGAACGTCCAGAGATTAATAGAATTCTTATTTTGGCTATTATTGCCGGTTCCTTGTATTATGTGTGCCCCCCCTTCTTCCGAGTAGGTAATTTAGAGCTCATTTTTGCCTGGGGGTCAATATTCGCAATTATGGCTTTGGGTGAAATGTTAGCCCTTCTCGTTGGAGGATTTGATCTCTCGGTTGAAGGTATGGTTTCGCTCAGTTCTGTTTGGGCAGCTATTCTTATGGCCTGGTATGGTCTCCCGGTATGGTTGGCTGTGTTAGTATCCTTACTGACCTGTATGGGAATTGGATTCCTCAGTGGGTATTTTGCAACTTATTTCTCTCCTCCCTATCCCTTTCTATTTCCGGTGTTTATCTTCACTCTTGCTCTTCACTTTGTATTGACTGGTGTGGTACAGGGTGTAACCGGTTCGCTTCCAGTTACTCCTATTCCTAGGGCGTTTGGTTCGATAACAGGTAGTCTATTTACTATACCTCTTGTAGTCATATACATGATTGTGATTGCTGGTTTATTGTCTTTTTTTCTGTATTTTAAACCGATTGGATGGAAAATATTTGCCACCGGGCAGGATGACGAAGCAGCTCGATATACGGGTGTTAATACCACTAAAGTCAGGATCATTGCGTACATGGGATCAGCTCTTCTGATTGGTTTCGGGGGTATACTTGCTGCAAGCAGGTTGCAATCAGCTTCCTTTCAGTTAGGTGAAGGTTATCTTCTAACAATTTTAGCAGCTACCATTATTGGAGGAATATCCCTTTCTGGCGGGGAGGGGTCACCAATTATGGCTATTATCGGAGGATTTCTCATCTACCTGGTGCAAAACTTAGTAGTTGCCCTGGGTGTTTCCTCCTATCTACAAAATTCATTCTTGGGGTTGTTAATCGTGATCTTTGTAGGTTATGACTTTATCAGGTCGCGTTAAGGGTATATTAATGACTATTGGAGAGTAATTTTCATGGTTAACTTTTCGTATCACAGAAGGGATAAAACCAATGAAGAAACTAAACTAAGGAGTGAATGACGGCTGATATGAAATCTGATAATGCAGAATTAGTAGATGCTTCGGTCGCAGCATGGTCAGAAAAAATTCTCAAAGCATTAGAGCGCCCAGAAGTCAATAGAATCCTAGTTACAGGGGTTTTGCTGGTTGTAGTGTACTTGCTCCGACCAAGATTTTTTTCTCCAGGAAATATCAGGCTTATTCTTACTTGGAGTTCAATATATGCGATTGCCGCACTTGGGGAAACACTTGCCTTGCTTGTAGGAGGTTTTGACCTTTCTGTTGGGGGAGTTATCACTTTTGGCTCGGTGTTTACAGCAAAGTTAATGATCGGATTTGGCATTGCGTGGTGGTTTGCTGTGCCAATTGCATTATTGTTATTTCTGGCTATAGGGTTCGTTAACGGATATTTATCAACGCGATTTTCCCCGCCGTTTCCGTTCTTATTTCCAGCGTTCATTTTTACTCTCTCCGTGCACTTTATCCTTTTAGGGTTAATGCAGTTCTGGACGACTTCGCTGCCAATAACACCATTACCTCAGGGATTTAAGACGTTAACTTTAAATATCGGAGGGGTAATCCCGCTGACATTCGTTTTCATGATTCTCATTGCGGGTTTGCTATCTTTCTTCCTTTACTTGAAACCGATTGGATGGAAACTACTTGCTACCGGGCAGGATGATGATGCGGCTCGATATACGGGTGTTAGCACTACCAAGGTTAGAATCATTGCCTACATGGGGTCGGCTCTTCTTATCGGCCTCGCCGGTGTTTTGATTGCCAGTAGTTCAAACGCGGCATCCTGGCAAGCTGGTGCAAGCACTCTGCCATTGATGACCGTTTTAGTGATACCGATCGTTGGTGGTGTGTCTTTATCAGGAGGGGAAGGAACTCCTTTAATGGCGGTTATAGGTGGGTTTTTAATTTATTTGGTTGAAAATCTTATTGTTACCTTGAACATTTCGCCATTTTACCAGCAAGCCGTAATGGGTATACTTATAATCATTTTTGTTAGTTACGACTTCATTCGAGAAGTGAACTAATTATAGAACAGTTCTTAATGAAGTTTCTGCCTGTTTACAACCTTACACTGTTACAATGATCTTTCTGTAGATATACTAAAAGGTCATGATCGCCAAAATGGTGAAACGGTGCGATTAATAAGGTAAGGTAAGGAAACTAAAAGAGAAGAGTTTATAATTTGTCTTCAGGAGCAATCGTAAGTGCTCCTTTTTCATCGATTATGAAACGCTCGCCTGCTTTTCCAGTAACTATTATGTCCTCGATGTCCCTTACCCCTAGATCTTCTGTTTTCTCTATATCCGCTATTTTTTTTCCTCGCTCTAAAACGACAAACCTATCGGCGATTGGAAACACCCTTGCAATATTGTGAGTAACATAAACTATAGGGATACCTTCGCTTCCATTTATTCTCCTAGTGGTTTCTAGCACCTTCCGCGTTTCTTTTACAGATAGGTTGTTGGTCGGTTCATCAAGCAGTATTAACTCAGAGCCGAAAAAGTAGGTTCTTGCCAGGATCAGAGTTTGTTCTTCTCCCCCTGAAAGGGTTTCAACCAGTTGTTTAGTTATATCTTTGCTAATTCCCATTTCTGCCATTTGCGCTCCGGTTATCTCATCCATCTGCTTTTTATCCAAAATGTTTAATGGACCTTTGCAAATTTCCCTGGTCAAGAAGAAATTTTGAGACAGGTTTAGTTTTGGGATAACGGGCAAGTGTTGATGTAATACCGCGATACCCAGTTCCTGTGCGTCTTCGGAAGAGTTAAGCTCGACTTTTTCTCCTTTCCAGTATAATTCGCCGGAGTCGGGTTTATGAATACCGGTTAGTATTTTAAGTAATGTTGACTTACCTGCGCCGTTATCACCCACAAAACCAATAATTTCTCCTTTATTGATACGTAAATCTACATTGTCCAAAGCTTGGACATGGCCGAAAAACTTCGACACTTTCTTAGCTTCCATTACTGCTGGTTTTGTCATTAGAATACCTCTAATTGATGATTGGTCAAATTACTTGCACCCCATGAAATATTTTACTATCAGGAGCCACTCGAACTGGTAATATAATTTAGTAAACTATCAATATTACCCTTTTCTATTGTATAAAATCCCAGCAATTTTATCAGCTTTCTCGTTTAAATGCAAGTATCGAGAACTCTGCAGGTTTACACAAAAATCCCATTGTTCATGCGCACCGAGCGCAGCGAGGGATCCCCGACCTTGACATTTTCGAAAATCTATGTTATAAAATATTAATACTATCGAAACGTTTATACAAACGTTTCGATAGTATTGGGGCTAGTTTGAGTTTCTTTCTTACATTTTGGTTGTGTTTATCTTAATCAAGGCCGACAGGATTTATTGCTAACATTGATAATATCCGTAGAGGTAGATACTTATTATCAGAGGAGTGTTGTAAATGAACTTTAGAGAAGCAGTTTTGGAAATTTTTAAAGGAAATGATCCCGGCCAGATTGTTTGGCAACCCCGAATAGAAAATTGGTATGATGTAAACAAAAGACAGGGTACCATGCCCGAGAAATACCAGGGAATGACTTTAATGGAGATCTATGATGATCTTGAGTGCTCCCCTCGACCCTATCTGTACGGTCGACCCTCACCAGAAGATTTATCTGATTGGGAAGGGCTTGAGCGTGCTGGTGGTGGTTACTGTCCACAACATGTACCCCCTGTATGGACTGTTAGACTCGAGGGGGGAAATATTACGTCTGAACAAGACATAGACGGAAATGAACTAATAGAACGATGGGAAACCCCCAAAGGTAACCTTACTAGGCGATGGAGAATTTCTGAGTTGTCTATTGTACCGCACGTAACGGATTATCCGGTAAAAGAGGTTGAACAACTAAAAATTTTAGAGTATATCCTTCGACACCAAAAGGTAGAGTTTGACTATGACAATTATGAACTTGTAAGGCAGAAGATGGGTGACAGAGCCCCGTTGGCCATAAATGCACCAAGAGCTCCATTTCAAATGCTTATTCTCTTTTACATGAACTACGAGCCAGGAATTATCGCCTTGCATAGGCATACCCACGAAGTAGAAAGTTTTCTGAAAGCTGCAGAGGAAATTGATAACAGGTTCTATGAAATGATGAAGGATTCCCCAGTTGATATTATCAACTTTCCCGATAACGTAGATGGTCACTTCGATTCCCCGCCTTTACTCGAGAAATATTTATTGCCCCACTGGCAACGTAGAACTGAGGAATTAAGAAAAGCTGGAAAGTACACTGATGTTCATTGGGATGGTAGTATTAAGCCTATCCTACGTTATACTCACGATGTCGGGGTAGACGGATTTGAAGCATTTACACCAAAGCCCCAAGGAGATGTAACCATTGAAGAGATGAGTGAGGCATTATCGGATGATCTCATTCTTCTCGATGGTGTTCCAGCAACTCACTTTCTACCTAGTGCGAGTGTATCCGCTCTTAAAGAAACCATTGATCAAGTAATTGAAGAATTCGCTCCGAAGTTAATTTTGGGAATTTCTGATGAAATTCCTGCCAATGGAGATATTGAAAAGGTAAGATTAGTTTCAGAATGGATTAAGGAGTACAATGCTGTTTGAGCGTGAGGCCAGTTTGTTTTCTGTATGAATGGAGGACCCCATAAGGTCAGGAAGGGCCAGATGACTTCAGGAGAAAGGTTTGTATCGCCAATAACACATAGCGAGCTGTCTAAACCTTTTCTGTCTTTGGCTGCTCATCCAAGTTCTGGAATAATTGTCATTACCTGCCCTAAGTTTAAATAACACCCTGGCGTCACACCGGCCACAAAAGGTTCACGATGAGTTATTTTGAGTTTACAATGGTCTTTTATCTAAGCCTTATGGTTACGGAATCTAGGATCCCCTTGATTTAGTTAAAGGTTTGTGATATAAAGTATCGAAACGTTTGTACAAACGTTTCGATAGAAGATTTTTCTATGCACGGATTCAATATACAAAGTAGAGGAAATTCAGTATGCCTACTATAGAAGATGTGGCAAAGAGGGCAGGCGTATCTAAGTCAACTGTGTCCCACGTTCTCAATAACACCAGATATGTCTCTCCAGAGTTAACCGAAAAGGTCCAAAATGCTATGAATGCTTTGAACTATCATTCTCCCAATGCCATTGCACGGAGCTTAAAGATGCAAAAGACTTACACTATTGGGTTGATAGTTTCTGATATTACGAACATGTTCTCCCCATTCCTCGCTCGTGGACTCGAGGGTATAGCCTCCAGAAAGGGTTACAATGTAATTGTCTCCAATACCGATGAGGTGCTTGAAAAGGAACAAGAACAGATCAACAGCTTAATTGAACAGAGAGTTGATGGCGTAGTCATATCTCCCACCGGGAAGGACGACTCAAAGATTGACCTGCTCAAGGAGCAAGAAATCCCGTTTGTTTTTTTGGATCGAGAGATCAAATCTGTACAGGCGGATTTTGTTACGTCTAAAAACCGTCAAGGAGGATACAAGGCAACCCAATATCTTTTAGAACATGGTCATCGTAGAATCGGTATGATATTAGGCCCTGATTGTATTACCACTAGCGAAAAGAGGTTTGCTGGATACAAGGAGGCACTGAGCGATTATGGTGTTGATTTTGACGAGGACCTTGTGTCTCGAGGAAACTATAAATTACAAGGAGGACAGCGAGCAACGAAAAAGCTTCTTGAGTTGGAGAATTCACCTACAGCATTGTTTTCGATAAATGTTATGTCCAACTTTGGAGCCCTCAAGGCAATCCGTCAGGCGGGGTTCGAATGCCCATATGACATGTCTTTAGTCGGTTTTGACGATGTACCTTGGTTTGATACATTACGCCCTCCCCTAACTGTTGTCAGTCAGAATCCATATGAAATGGGTCGTCTGGCGGGCGAACTGCTTTTTGGAAGATTAGAGAATGATAAGTCAGAAAAGTATCAAACCGTAAAATTGGATACCGAATTGAAAGTTCGTAAGTCAGTCCGCCACCTAAACCAGACAAAAGATTGAGCCTAACTAAATCTGAGATAAACTGTGAGGAGGTTGAAAGCCTATAATGAATTCCAGAGGAAGGGTAATTGCAGCAATTGAAAGGGAAAACCTTGACCGGGTACCTATTGATCTTGGAGGAACGGCTGTTTCAACTATATACGCAGATGCATACCATGAACTTCTGGAACAGGTTGATGTAAATAGGGAAATACGAATTGCGGATACTCAACAGTTTTTCGTTTACGTGGATGACGAGATAAGTAACCTTTTTCACACTGACGTAGTGTGCCTATTTGGGCTGAGGGATTTCGATGGAATTCGAAGAGATAAAGGATGGAAGAACTGGAAGACCCCACATGGAAAAGTTCCTGTAAAGATTTTCAGCGATTTCTCTCCTCCACAAATCGAGGTAAAAGACGATGGCACGATTATCCGTGAAGTAGGTGGCTTTGTCTATAAACTCCCCCCCAATGGATACTACTTCGATTACGTGCAATCTCCTTTGGAAGATGCTGAGACTTTAAAGGACATAGAAGATTTCGAGTATGGTATTATGAGTAAAGAGGAA
>CAZTJJ010000064.1:0-9194 GCA_964614065.1 uncultured Thermotogae bacterium | reverse complement strand
TCATAAGAAGGGTAAATAGGTCAAAATGAGTCAGTTAAGGTTTCTTCATATTTCAATGAATTTCGTACTAGAGGTTCTTTTGCTATTTTTACTAACAATCCACAGTTGAGTCATAAATCGTTAAAATGAGTCAAAAAGCGAGTCAAAAACCTTAGAGTATTCGCCCTACAAAAAGCATGAATTAATAGATATTCTGAATAGAAGAGTAGAAAAGGCTTTCCGGTCAGGTTCGGTAGATGATAAAATAATAGAAAAAATAGCGGAATTCGCCGCCAGCAACTCAGGAGACTGCAGAACAGCTTTAGAAATATTGATGAAGGCCGCGCGAAAAGCGGGCTACGATAGATCGGATACACTACAGGAATCTCACCTGGACGAAGTTTTGGAGTCCTACTGACCTATATTCTCTCACATTTTTACAAAGACTCAGAATAATTTAAGCTAGAATTCTGATTGCTTGCAATATAGTGCATAATTATGATAACCTGAGTTAGTAAACTTTTCGAACAATAAATATTTTTGGGAACCATAATCAGGACGAGATGGGACGGTTCAGGTATGATGGTTTTAGTACAGCAGATTATGAAGATTTTTGCGAGGAATTTGATGTTGAAAATAATGATGTTAATGCTGATCTAATATCAGACAACTCTTCTCCCGATGCACCTAATGTTATGTCTTCGGCAACTAATTATTGCATAAAACGGACATTAAAAAGTGAACTTAGAGATTTGGTACGTAAGTCAGTTGGAAGGTCCTTTACACATTATGACACAGATATATAATGTCTTTAGTTACTTGACTGGCCCCATCATGAAGCGATATTGTATATCTCTAGCACGTCATCAGCGTCTAGTTCGACGAAGTTCCCAACGGGACCCTCCTCGGTACACTTGGTGGCCATCTCTCTTAGGTCACCGTCACTGATTTCAACGTCGAGCTCCTCCAGACTGGTGGGGAGGCCGATATCCCTGAAGAAGTCCTTTAATGCCTTGATTCCCTCACGCGCTGTACGTTCCAGCGAGTAGTAGTTGGTCTCCTTGCCCCAGACCCTTGTCGCGAACTGGGCAAATCGTTCCACGTTCTCATTGTAAACGTACTCCATCCAGGCGGGAAAAACTATTGCCAGACCGGCTCCATGCGTGATGTCGTACATTCCGCTCAATTCGTGCTCTATATTATGTGAAGCCCAATCTTCGACCCGTCCGGTCCCCAATAAATCGTTGTGGGCAACCGTGCTTGCCCAGGTAATCTCGGCTCGAGCCTCGTAGTTTTTCGGTTCCTTCAGGACAATTGGTGTGTTCTGGATAATAATACGTAGTGTTCCCTCACAAAGCCTGTCGGTAAGACCTACGTTCTCTTCATGAGTGAAGTATCGCTCCATCACGTGGGCCATTATATCCGCTGCACCTGAGGCGGTCTGATATTCCGGGAGTGTGTAGGTAAATTCCGGATTGAGAATAGAAAACTCCGGCCGCAACTCGTTGTCGACGACATCGCGCTTGTAACCGCCTTCTTCCTTTGTAATTACCGACCCGGGGCTGGATTCGCTCCCTGCCGCGGGTATAGTCAACACGGTTCCGATGGGTAGGGATTTATCTACTGCCTTATTGATGGAATAGAAGTCCCAAACGTCACCTTCGTAAGGAACGCCAATAGAGATGGCCTTCGCCGTATCGATCACGCTGCCCCCACCGACTGCCAGAATAAACTCGATCCCGTTCTCACGGCAAACTTCTATCCCTTCCTTTACGAGGCTCAGACGGGGGTTAGGCTGGACCCCTCCCAGTTCAACGACTTCAATTCCTGCCTCATTCAGCGGATCCATGACCCTGTCGTATATCCCGTACTTCTTGATACTCCCTCCTCCATAGAGGAAAAGTATTTTATCTGAATATCTCCTAACCTCTTTGCCAACTTGTTCTTCCGTGTCCTTACCGAAGATAATTTTAGTCCGGTTCTGGAAAGTGAAATTCTGCATATAATCCCTCCTGCCAAATATAACAATAAGAAAGAGGGCTACCCCCAGCAAGACATCATAGGGAGAATGGGGACGGTGTTTCACAATTTGACATTATCACATAGTTTGCTTCATTTATGTTGCCCACTGCAACGGAAGTTTTAGAAATTGTCAAAATGTCAAACTCCGTCCCTTTTTTTACCCAAATGGTAATTAATGCCGTGTGACAAGATGTATAGAAGGGAACCAGCTTATATCTTGACAAAGATCAGAGTCTGTGGTATACACGAGTATTACCCCATTTACCAGTTCACAATAAGAAGATTACATCAGTTAGAAATTGTGTGTAGATAGTTCCACGAGGAGTCGCTTCCAGTTTGAGCATTGAATTGATATAACAGCCCCCTTTTTTTCGGGTGTTAAGAATGAGATTGAGAAAAGTAGTCACGAAACTCACGGGTTTTGCTTCCTTAATTGCAGTACTGGCAGCTTTCTTATTGGGTGTGGTAATTCTGCTCGGCGTGGGGGCAAACCCTTTACAAGCTTATCGAGCCCTCTTCGTTGGTGCTTTTGGCAACCTGGAAGCTATCATCAATACAGCTGTAAAAGCAACCCCGATTTTGTTTGTGGCCATAGGAGTAATTATTTCGTTTCGCGGAGGCGTACTGAATATTGGGGGACAAGGTCAATTAATCGTCGGTGCCTTGACTGCGGTCGCCATAGCACTTGCCTTTCCCAATTGTGCAGGATGGCTTATGATTACCTTCTGTCTGCTAGCCAGTTTCATTACCGGAGGAATCTGGGGAGGAATTGCAGGTTCGCTCAAAGCGTACTTTAACGTAAACGAGATTCTGAGCACAATCATGTTAAATTACGTAGCCTTTTTGGGGATGAACTATTTACTGAGGGGACCGATCATGGATCCCCTTCAGAAAGAACTTGGATCCTACATTCCCCAGACCGCACAGATCCCAGTTCAGTATTTCCTCCCTCGGTTTTCAAGAACGCCGCTACATCTAGGTGTTCTCATCGTCATAGTGCTAGCGGTCGCCACCTATATTTTTCTGTGGAGAACGACTATTGGTTTTCGGATCCGGACCACAGGGGAAAATTTACGAGCAGCCAGAGGCGCAGGGATTAACGTAGGTGGGTATCAGGTCCTGTCGCTGTCACTAGCCGGGTCTTTTGCTGGATTGGGGGGAGCAGTTCAAGTACTCGGAATTTATCACAGGCTATTCACTACGGGATCTGCACTTGGGTTTACGGGCAGTGCAGGATTTAACGGCATTGTGGCTGCCCTATTTGGTCAACTTCATCCAATCGGGGCAATACCTGCTTCTTTCCTCTTTGGGGCACTGAATACCGGAGGGAACAGCATGCAGAGAGCTGTCCAGGTTCCTTCAGCTCTGACCACGGCACTGAGCGGATTGGTCGTTGTATTTGTTGTTGCCAGTGAAGCCATAAGAAGACGGCATTCGAGAAAAGCCCAACGGGATGAAGTAAGTTGACGTTATGACTAAAGGAGGCAGACGATGGGTCAAATAATCGCTAGCATCGGGAGTTCAGCCCTTCAGTATGCTGCACCGTACCTGTATGCGGCGATCGGCGAGACCATCGGTCAGCGAAGTGGATTACTTAACCTCGGTGTTGAGGGCATGATGCTGATGGGAGGATACATTGCTTTTCTATTCGTAAGGATGACCGGGAATTTATTTTTAGGTATTATCGGTGCTGTCGGCATAGGGCTAGCTTTTGGCCTGCTCACCGCTTTTCTAAACGTAACCCTGAAAGCCGAGCAAGGCATCAGTGGAATTGGAATATATATATTTGGTTTGGGGTTAAGCACATTTCTGTATGGAGTAACGCTTCGAGGTGCGGGGACGATTGACGGATTCCCTGATATAGTGATACCGGGTGTGTCCTCGATTCCCGTTCTGGGGGAGATCTTAACCCAGAACGTGCTCGTTTACGCTTCTTTTCTTCTTGCTCCCTTGGCTTGGTATCTACTCAACAGAACACCGTTCGGCTTAAAAGTACGGGCGGTTGGTCAGAGACCGGAGGCCGCTGACTCAATTGGAGTAAACGTCAACCGTGTTAGGTATATAACGGCAATTATAGGTGGAGTTCTGGCAAGTGTTGCCGGGGCTTCCCTTTCGATTGGGGTACTAAATGTATTTCAGCAGAATTTAACTAGCGGAATGGGCTTTATCGCTGTTGCACTTGTATACTTTGGGGGGTGGCGGATTTATCAGGTGCTACTGGGATGCCTGCTTTTCAGCACCATAGATGCCTTAAAGAGCTGGCTCCAGGT
This sequence comes from uncultured Thermotogae bacterium, assembly GCA_964614065.1. Taxonomy (GTDB): domain Bacteria; phylum Bipolaricaulota; class Bipolaricaulia; order M55B111; family M55B111; genus M55B111. Next base: position 4,923 of record CAZTJJ010000064.1, on the reverse strand, counting down.
TGCAGGTGTGGGTATTCCATCAGAGTTTACGTTGATGCTACCCTACGTGGTAATTCTTATTGTTCTTGCAGCGTTCGCGAGAAAGCGAGTCTACTCCCCGGACGCGCTGACGAAGCCCTTTGAAAGGGGTGAAGGATAGTCATTTTATCGGGAGGTGGTATCCAAGTTATCTCGATTTAGGTTTTAAGGTAGGCTAGATATCCGTAAATCATTGTATTCAGGAGGTAAAAACAATGAGTAACAAAATTTCGTTGAGCTTAATGTTGACTGTTGTAATTTCACTTGTTCTTGTATTTTCGGCTGTTGCAAACGATGAGAACGACCAATTTCGGGTTGCACTTGTAATGCCCAGTACCATTAATGACATGGCCTGGAGCCAGAGTATGTATGATTCGGTTAAAGAGGTTCAAGAAGAAATGGGAGAGGAAAACATGGAAATCGCGTATTCCGAGAATAAGTACGTTATATCGGAAGCAGCAACCGCCATACGGGACTACGCGAACCACGGGTTTGACCTGATAATTGCTCACGGTTCTCAGTATGGTGCCGAACTGATCAACATTGCCCCCGATTTTCCCGAAACCAGTTTCGCCTGGGGGTCAACGGCAAGAACATTTGAAGACCAGGGTATTGACAATATTTTTGCCTACGATCCGCATGCCGAACAGGGAGGCTACCTCAACGGGGTTATAGCAGCCATGCTATCAGAAAGTGACGTGATGGGGTTCATCGGGCCAATCGAGTCGGGTGATGCTAAGAACTACGTAGAAGGGTTCAAAGGGGGCGTTCTGGCAAAGAAGCCTCAGGCCAAAGTTAAGGTCACCTGGACCGGCTCGTACAGCGATGTGGCTGCAGCCGCAAAGACGGCGAAGTCGCATATTCAGGCAGGAGCGGACGTACTGACAGGAACATCCCAGATGGTCACCGGTGCCGTAGGCGAGGCAAAGAAAGAAGGAGTAATCTGGTTTGGGTACGACGTCGATCAAGCTCCACTAGCTCCAAATACTGTAGTCAGCAGCGTAGTCGTAGATTTCTCAATACCCGTCAAGAAGATGATTGATTTGATAGAGCAAGGTACTTACGGAGGTACGGTCTTCCCGGCATCACTTGCAAACGGAGGAATATCAATTGCCATAAACGAACAAGCGTTGAGCGAAACAGAGTTCGCGGCGGCACAGGAACTGCTGGAAGAAACGGTAAACAAGATAGAAGAAGGGGAAATCGAATTTTAACTCGATATTGAAGATTATAGCCTGGGGCAACGTCCTTCCGGTGGCACTAAGGTGCCCCAGGCCCAACTTGATTACGAAAACCGGTGTAAAAACGATGAAAGAAGTAGCCCACAAAAAAGCTGGCATAAAGACCCTGCAAGCCAGAGGGATTACCAAGAAATTTCCCGGGGTCATGGCAAATGACTCGATCGATTTCGAGGTACAATCCGGTGAAATACATGCCCTTCTCGGAGAAAACGGAGCGGGAAAGAGCACGTTGATGAAAGTTCTCTACGGAATATACCCCCCCACGGAAGGCAGAATTTATGTTGACGGAGAAGCAGTTGAATTCGATTCTCCGATTGATGCAATCGATCGCGGGATTGGAATGGTTCATCAGCATTTCATGCTGGTACCCTCTTTCACTGTCGTCGAGAACGTAGCACTTGGTCTTCAGTCGTTGAGATGGTACAAACAAGACCTGAGAAAGGTATCTCGAAAGTTAGTAGAATTAAGTGAAACTTACGGTTTAGAAATCAACCCCAATGAAAAGATTAGAAACTTATCCGTGGGGGAACAACAACGGGTCGAGATCTTGAAGGCCCTATTCAGAGGTATCTCGATTCTCATCCTAGATGAACCCACTGCCGTATTAACCCCACAAAAAACCGAGTCACTCTTCAAAAACCTCAAGGAATTAACGGAACGAGGTATGGGCATAATTTTTATTAGCCATAAACTGGACGAAGTTCTTGAGCTAAGCGACCGTATCACCGTGTTGCGAGATGGCAAAGTGGTAGAAACACTTCCCGTTGAAGAAGCTACGAAAAAAGGTTTGGCCAAATCAATGGTCGGCCAGGAGGTACTCTTCGATCTGGAATTACCACCTAACGAACCCGGAGATCTCCTTTTGGAATTGAATGGGATCAAAGCAAAAAACGAAACTGGCCTGGAAGTACTAAAGGGAATTGACTTTGGGGTTCATTCCGGTGAGATATTGGGCTTGGCTGGTGTTTCGGGAAATGGACAGTCTAGACTGGCGGAAGTACTATCCGGTGTCGAAAAACCGGCGCAGGGAGAATTTCGGGTCAATGGAAAGAATGTAACTGGACAAGGACCTGGCTCACTATTAAAGCAGGGTCTTTCTTATATACCCGAAGATAGAATCGCGGAAGGCACGGTAGATACGTTCACTGTAAAGGAAAACCTGATACTCAAGGACGTATCTCAACCACGGTATTCGCATGGTACGTTAATGAATTTCTATGCTATAGATAAAGAATGCAAAAAATTGGTCGATGACTTTGACGTCCGGACTCCCTCAACTGAGACTCCACTTGGAAACCTGTCTGGTGGAAACATTCAAAAGTTGATACTGGCACGGGAGCTTTCGCGGGATCCGAGGATCATCATAGCCAATCAACCAACAAGAGGGTTGGACGTGAAAGCCACCGAGTATGTTCGAAAGCGGTTAGTCGACGAAAGGCAGGCCGGTTCAGCGATACTCCTAATTTCCATGAAATTAGACGAGATTCTTAGCCTTTCCGACAGGATCGCCGTCATCTACGAAGGAGAAATCGTCGGGGTGTTGAATAGGGAGGACGCGGAGCGAAATAAGTTGGGGCTCATGATGACTGGCGGAAAGGTTGAAAATCCATGAAATCATCTTTCAAACTTCCATAGGGGGATACAATGAGAACGCCAGTGATTGAAGTCCGCAACTTGACAAAGTTCTATGGAAAACAGAGAGGGATACTCGACCTCACCTTTGATGTCCAGGAAGGGGAAATTTTCGGATATCTAGGACCTAATGGTGCTGGGAAAACTACGACCATCCGGACCATGCTCGACCTTATTAGACCATCAAAGGGAGAAGCTAAAATATTTGGGGAGGACACAAGGCTTAAAGGGGAAGTAATTCGAGCAGACATCGGATATTTACCGGGTGAGCTAAGTCTGTACGGAAACTTAACTGGCGAAGAGACATTACGCTATTTGAGTAGTATCCGAGGCCAGGTGGAGTGGGGCTACGTCCAAGAACTTGCCGAACGATTTGAAACGAATTTAAACAAAAAGGTAAGCGATTTGTCGTCGGGAAATAAACAAAAAATTGGGCTCATACAGGCGTTTATGGGAAAGCCCCGGCTCCTACTTTTAGATGAACCGACCAGCGGGCTCGATCCACTGATGCAACAGGAGTTCTTTCGGCTAATTGAGGAAGCGCGGGAGAACAATCAAACGGTTTTCGTTTCCTCCCATATATTGCCAGTAGTGGAACGGATTTGTGATAGAGTGGGTATTATCAGAAAAGGTGAGTTCGTAGCTGTTGAAGACGTCGATGACCTGAAAGCGGGAACCCTCAGAAGTCTGGAGATACATTTTGGTGAATCGCCGCCTAAGGAGGAATTTGCAGATCTCTACGGAGTTCAGGAAGTTAAAGTAAAGGATCATCTGTTGCGATGTAAGGTGGTAGGAGAGTTGGACGGGTTAGTCAAAAAGGCCGCTGAGTTTTCAGTGATCAATATCATCAGCCACGAACCCAGCCTGGAGGAGATCTTCCTCAAGTATTACGAAGGTGCTGATGAGGACGAAGGTGGGTCGGCACATGTTTAACAACATATTCCTAAAGACGTTAAGAGACAAGCGGAAGACGTTCTTGTGGTGGACGATCGGAATCCTCTTTTTATCAATCTGGTATAACATAATGTACAAAACCATAGAGGGAGTAGGACTATCAGGAATGAATAAGATGATGGAAAGCGAGTTCATGCAAGGATTTCTCGGGGGTGTCTACGATTTAAGTACTCCAGAAGGATGGTTGAGCACAGAGCTATTGCCTCTCCTGGGTCCAATAATTTTCATTGTCTTTGGGGTATCGTTTGCAAGTTCAGAGATTACGGGAGAAGAGAAAGAGGGAACGTTGAACTTATTACTTTCCGGCCCGATTTCCCGTTCTAGGTTCTTCTTGCAGAAGTTTTTTGCCATGACAGTTGACATCAGTGGCCTCGGAGGGGTGTTCTGGATAAGCAATATCATAGGAACTTCCGCCGCCGGAATGAAGCTTTCTTACCTATCCCTTGCTGAAGTAAGTTTTAGCCTGGTATTCTTGGGCTTGACTTTTGGAAGTCTTGTTCTGGCCCTTGGTGGTTTAACCAGCAAGAGGGGGATTGGTATTGGCTCAGCAAGCACTATTGCCGTCGTTTCGTATTTACTTAATTCAATGTCTCAAATAGTCGAGGAATTAAAACCTTTACGTCCAGCCTCAGTCTTTCATTATTATGATGGAGCTGAAGTGCTAAAAAATGGGATCAACTTTGCTGATATTGGAATATTGTTAGGGGGCATCCTGGTCTTGTTGACAATTGGTCTCTACGGATTTCAGTACAGAGATATCGGAACCTAGCCCATTGATGGAACAAGTTACAGACAATCTGGGCTGGTTTACCTTCAGCACCCAATTCGCCCCGCTCAACTGGTCTAGGAACACACACAACATTAGTTCCGAATTGACTGCTGGCTCTTCTTGTTGTAAAAGAACAAAGTCCGTGGCTAAATCTGTTTTTCTACAAGTCCCGCTCCTTGGGGCGGGGTTCTTGACTCTAAAGCTAGTACAAGAATGAAAAAGGGGAGACAACTAAATCAACTGTTAGTTGCCCCCCCCCCTCGATAACCAAATGGTTTATGATTTGTATATCTAGTACAAAATTGTATT
>CAZTJJ010000063.1:7040-9224 GCA_964614065.1 uncultured Thermotogae bacterium | reverse complement strand
GCTGGGTCTTCTTTTGTAAAAGAACAAAGTACGTAGTCAAATTTGTTTTCTACAAGCCCCGCACCTTGGTGCGGGGTAATTGACTATTTCTAAAGCAGAAATACTCGCGGATTATTGCACTCTGTTAAGTGCTGAACAATACCCGGATATTGTTACCTCTGTCGATCAAATATTCGAAATTGCGAGGAATATTATCGTGGAATCGGCCGAGGTAAAAGGGGTCAATCAGAGTTGGGCCTTGGAGGTAAGGTCGTTCCGGGACAATCTCAATCAAGCAACTGAAGAACAACTGGCGGAGGACAGAGCCAAAATTCGTAGTATAACCGGGGAATACAAGCCCGACTTGCAAAAGTCCGTATGTGAGTGGGCGGAACTACTTCAGCACTCGGAGATCGTTAAGGCTAACAACTATGGCCGCTGGGAAGTAGTCGGGAATATCAGGAAGGTGGGCGATGGCCTAACTACCGCATTTTACAAGAGCCTGCTAAAACAATTAAATAACCTCGCTCAGTCGAAGATCCCCGAATTGACCGAAGAAGAGAAGGAAAAAGAGTTGGAAGGAACTCTACAAGAGGCGAAGGTGTGTTCAGAAGGGTGTCAATTTTCCAAGTTACAGAAAGCGATTTCTGCTGCCAAGCCGGGAGGGGTCATCACCGTTGAAGCCGGGACTTACCACGAAAATCTTACTATAGAAAAGGACGTCACAATTAGGGGAAATGACAGAACTGGAGTGCAGCTTCAGGGAGAAAAAACCGGTCACCCAGTGCTAGCAGGAGGCAAATCGGCGAACGTGAAACTGATGAACCTTTCCGTCGAGTATGCCCGTGAATCAGAAGGGAAAGAAAAATGTAGCAACGAGGCAATTGGAGTATGCCCCAATGGCATCACGGTTCGGTCACGTGCTCACCTGGAACTCAATAATGTATCCATCGACGGAAATAGGGTGGGCATTGGCTTGCTTGATACGGCAAGGGTCACATTAAGGGGCACATCGATTACCCGAAGCACATCGTATGCCCTCCAACTCAAAGGAAATTCAAGAGTCGAAGTTTTCGATTCCACTTTGTCCGGCGGGAACACGGGCATCTATCTATTGGACTTCGCGGTGGCAGAAATTCAAAACTCCAAAATGGAGGTTTTTGGCAACGGTTTTTTCCTGTGGGATGGTTCCGAAGCAGTTGTGAAGAATTGCCAGCTAGTCCGGATGGATTTTGGTGCCTATTTGGATAATCGTTCGAAAATTACACTCAAAAACAACAAGGTAATAGATGTAGAGATGTTGACCTTTTCTTCCCCTCTTTCCTTTTCCGGAGAGATAATTACTCTAGACAACGACATTACGCAAGAAGAAACAGCCCTTGATGAAGCCAAACAAGCGCCTCAGCTGGAGATACTCGGGTGGGAAGTTTCCAGGGGTCAAGACTGGGTCTGGGTCTCTGGTAGTGCGAGGAACATCAGCGGAGAACAGCTGATTATTGCCGAAGTGGTGGCAATCTTTTACGATAGCGCCGACAATGAAATATATAGAATGCCCGCGACAACCCTTGGGCTGGATGACGGAGAGGTCTGGGAGTACGAGGTGTCAGCTTTTGTAAGCCCCACGGAAGTTGACCACGTGGAGGTAATCGAAGGGGAGTCCACCGGAATTTGAAACATATGGACGGGGCTTGACCTTTTGACAATTTTTGAAACCCCTGTTCTACTTATAATTCACGGTGAGTTCCCCTCGGCGATACTGTCAAACTCCGTTCCCGTTTCGTTCTTTTCGTTCGTCGATTCTTATTTGTCGAAAGAAGGTTCCAGGGGGTGGCGCAGTACGGAAGCGCGCGTGATTTGGTAGCGGGAGTTCGCTCTTCAAATCCAGTCTCCCTGGTCACCTCGTTTATTCTTTCTCTTCGCCTCCAGCTTTCTCATTCGATGGTTTTTCGTAGGTTGTGGGGCCCGCAGGCCATTTAGATATTTCATACCATTCATCTGGATAACCTACCTCTTGCGCCATTTCACCCGGCTCGTTCACAAATCCATCGTCGTAACGAGCGACCAATTCCCAGGCAAAGTCCCACCAACTTTCCACCACTTGATTTGCCTGAGTCTTACAATACTCAGTAAGTAAATCACGCGCTTTTACCGGATCGTGTCTATACGTCTCTAACGCCTTTTTATCCATTTCTTTGATACCATCAA
>CAZTJJ010000063.1:0-6940 GCA_964614065.1 uncultured Thermotogae bacterium | reverse complement strand
ATATCTGGATCTTCCGGATCTATCTCACGGATGCGAAACTCGTTGGCAGCTACAAAAACCTCACCTTCGGGAACTTTTTTTGCTACCCAGAGACCACCCTCGCCTTCGGGACTGGGTGCCATTTCCATGACCCATCCCTCCTCCGTATCCCCTATGGGCAACGTTTCCCCTGTTCCATAGTAACCGTACGTTTCAATTAATTTACCGATCAGTTTAACCGCATCACGGGCGGTTTTGCAGCGTTCCGCTGCTACCCGGCTAAGTTCTGCACTGTAGAAGATCCGCTTTCCGGGAACGGGGTCCAGTTGAATTTTTGCCCCATCCGTACATTCGCCGAAGACCAGTTGATGTTCGTTCATAATGCCGTAACTGCCGTCAAAGTAGGCATATGTATGATCAACCTGAGGTATGTAGCCCAGGGGAACGCTCTGAGGCAGATCATGATTGACGTAGGTAGGTCCGCGGTCCGTACCCACATATCTCCTTAACGTATACGCATGATACTCTGGTTTATCACCCAGCGAGGCGGCGTCATAATAAACAGGCCGCAGAGATCCCGGCTCATGATCCACAGCCGGAACATATACCAATCTTTGATCAAACAGTTCGCTATCGTCCGAATGGGCGACCATTACGGAGCCGTCCTTTGACGCCCCCTTAGTAACCAGCATTGTCGTGCAGGCCATAGCCTGCCCCCAGACTATTAAGCATAAAACAAACGTAATAACGAGTAGTTTTTTCATTATTCCTCCTTGTTCCTGAACGCACGTCGACATCTATCGCTCTCTACTCTATGGATTCTCTTCCTTATGAAAAATAAACTTCCAGTCGCGCTTCATGTCCACGACGGTCCACCCTTTAGCGTTCGCTGTCTTCAGCGTTTCTTCCAGATGGCCGATGGGAGACTGGTCATCATAGGCCCACTCGCGCTCCGCGTCAGTATGGTGGATAACGGCTGATAATCGCTTACCTGGACCTGCATCGGTCCATTGAAGCATCTGAAGATCTCCATCGGAATTGCCAAAGGCCACCAAGGGCACTCGCCCGATGAACTTTTGAATACCTATAGGTTTACCTTCGTTAACGTCAATAAAATCAAATTCGGGCAGGCGCATCAAAACCGGTTTGTTGTTGCACATTTCGTACTTAGTCTTTACGGTGGTACCGACGACCTGCTCGGGCGGGATACCATACACATCTTCAGCCCACGGACGCATAAATTCGGAACCGCCTCCGGACACGATAAAGGTTTTAAAGCCACTGGCACGTAGGTATGCCATTAATTCAAGCATCGGTTGGTATACCATTTGTGTGAATGGGCGGTTTGTTACGGGATGTTTTGCCGTACTTATCCAACGGTTAACAAGTTTTTCGAACTCTTCCGTGGACATTCCGGAGTGAGTGGCTATGAGGATTTCTTGCATTGATTGTACGTCCCCCGCAAGCACCTCCCTTGCATTCCCTGTTAGCAGCGAGGCAAACGGTTCTTCCTCCTTCCACTCTGGATGTCCTGATGCAAGCGTTTTTACCCGGTCAACCGTGAAGAACCCTTCGAAATACAGTGGCTGTTCAGCCCAAAGAGTGCCATCGTTGTCGAAGACGGCGATACGCTTCGCTGGCGCTACGTAGTCGGGTGATCCCTCAGTCGTCACCGTCTCCACGAATTCTATGATGCTCTGTTTAGTGGAGCCATCGTTCCAAGATGGTAGAGGGTGGGCGTTCTCCACTGCGGCTATGCAACAAAAAGTCAAGAGAAAGACTAGGCTAACTACAATCAGGAAAGTTCGTTTTGGGTTCATTGTATTACTCCTTTTGAAATATCCAGGAGCTCTCTAACGCCGCAATCACCAAGAAACTATAGATGCTAGTTCTCCTTCGCCGGTATGAACTCAAAGGGTTCCGTAACTACGAATTCGTCTGCGGCATTCCCTGCGTATACCTCTTCCTCATCCATGGGAAGCTTCTTCACTTCCGCGTCAGCCGAGAAGTCCAGTTGCGAGAGTGGGACCCAGAAAGTGTTGGGAGTGGTGGCGGAATCAAAGTAGAGAATTAGATCACTCTGATTCCAAACCGTGCGCCAAAGCGTCGAAGATAGGTTTGGTTTGGAGGGAACGGAGATACCCAGCGGAGTTCCAATGGACCGTATTACGCTCAACACGCTAGCTACAGCCTGGTTCTCGTAGGTCTCGTCCGGCACTGCCGTAATGGTGTTGGGATCAAGTTTCGTGGGAATGTTGTTGATTAGAAAAGAGACGCGGGCAAACCGATCGGCGCCTCTGATCGAACCCGGCAGGAACGTAAGCGGATCTACGCCTTCCCAGTATCTCTTGATGGCTAGCTGCTGATCGTAGCTCGGGGAGTTTGTCATCACTTTGTATTCTTTGCCGTGGTGAATGACTAGGTCGCCGTCGATGTACTCGAAAATTGCGGAATCTCCAGTGGGATCCGAAAGGGAAACATGACAGTGAGAACCCCTCCCGTTAGGTAATATGGGGGCAATAACCCGGATTGGGTCACTACTCATCCCTTCGACGGCTTCCGACACGCTGCCGAAGTTATCTAGAATATACTGCCCGAGGGCGGTAATAGATATAGTCGGGCGATCATCCGATGGTCCAAAATCAGACTCCGCTAGGAAAAGCCCATTCATAACCAGCCCCTCTTCGTTCATCCCGTCGACAGAGCCCCCCGCGTAAGTGGAGACGATGAGGCTACCGTACTTCGACGTCCAGGTGACACTGTCCGGACCGGCAGCTCCGTTCCGGCTCATCCCTTTAGGGAAAACCCAAAGTTCGGAATGCATATCCTCACCCCAATCCATGGACCGTCCAGTGACGACCAATCCGTTATCACCTACATAGAGCGCACGAGTACAGGCTTCAGCCGAGACCACAAGCCCCATAGAAAGCGCAACTGTGACTAAGATGGTTACCAATTTCAAACTAATAAAATTACACCGATTGACCATGAAAACCTCCTCTTCCATGCTTAATATCCATATTTATGGATATATATTGATTATTTACACCATTTACTCTACTCCATAGTAAAATTATTGTCAAAAGCGGCGTTTATATTTATAACCTTTATATTTAATCATAGTATGTACTTTTGACAGCTTATTTTTAAATTGTTACAATAAATTATTACTTATAAATAAAGGAGAGGTATTATGAACAAAACAGTTCGCTACTACTTACTACATCTTTTAGTATTAATTACGATTCTCTCCCTTTCCATCTATTCAGTCACTGCCTGTACAGGACTTGTACTGGAAGGTGAAGACGGCACGGTAGTCTACGGGAGAACCCAGGAATGGTCCGGATTTGACACACATACTGAGGCAGCTGTCTATCCAAGAGGTGTCACTTTTCAGGGGACAACACCAGATGGCAAAAACGGGCTTAAATGGGAAGGAAAGTACGGATTCTTAAGTTTCCTACTCTTGGACAGAGTGATTAACGACGGGATGAATGAAAAAGGGCTTGCCATAGGCCAATTTTATCACGAAGGGTTTGCAGAATATACAGAGTACGACCCAGCTTTTGCCGATAAATGCATATCACCGACCGAGGTATTACAGTACGTTTTATCAAATTTCTCCACCATTTCCGAGGTACGGGAGGGCATGAAAGAAGTAAGGGTAGTTCCCGTGGTGGATCCGGCGATCAATAAACCCGCACCGGTGCACTTTTTGGTGGTAGATTCGAGTGGAGATTCACTTGTTATCGAATACCTGAACGGGGAACCCAAATTTTACAATAACCCGGTAGGAGTAATCACTAATAACCCCACGTTCGACTGGCATCTGCAGAACTTAAGAAACTACGGATTTTTGACAATCAAGCCGTTTGAAGATAAAACGTGGGTGGATCTCAAGATAACTCCTTTAGCGTCGGGTTCCGGCCTCCTTGGACTTCCCGGTGATTACACCGCTCCTTCTAGGTTCGTCCGGGCAGTGGTATTAAAAGAAATCTCTTATCCCACTAAAGGGGGTATGGATACGGTCAATCAGTTCTTCCGGATTATGGACAGCTTCAACGTACCCGCCAGTCAGGGGGAAGGAGGAAGGACTGGAGATACAAAGCTACCCTCAGACACCCAGTGGACCGTGGCCCATGACACGACTAATTTGATCACTTATTATCACACGATGTTCAACCGAAGAGTCAGGAAAATCGACTTAAATAAGATAGACTTCGAAAAGGAAGGAATTCGAAAGATACCATTGGACGAGAAAAGAGCTCAAGATGTAAAAGAGGTAACGGAGGGCTTGCGTTAACACTCACAGGTGAGCCATTTATATTGGTGCCGTGTAGATCCTTGGCTTATTGGACGGGTTAGCTGGTTATTTGGCTTTCATTCGTGAAACTGCCCACCTCCGCGTAAAGGGGAAGACAATCTTCATTACCGGCCAGGAATTTACACTTTTGGCAAAGGTCCTCGGGCTTGCTGTACTGATAGTCGATAAGTTCGCCGGGGTTATTTAACTCATCGAGTCTTCCAAGCTCCTCCAAATGTTCCTCGCAAAAATGGTAACCATTTTGGTTCTCGTCTAGTTTTACCTATATTTTATCCCCTCCTAACTTACTTATATAGGTAATTCTTGAAATTCCCAAACCGTTTGGTTCTTGACAATATTTATTGGCGGTACCGTGAATGTTCATAATATCTAAATCAAAAAATGGGGAACGGGAATGAACGCAGCTTCCTAGATATCACCCAGTAAGCCCAGGTGATAGTTAAAGTACTCCAAGTTGTCTCAGGTAGAAAGAGGTCGAAAAGTCCCCGTAATACTGCCATTCTCTTGTTAAGAAAGTTAAAAAAGAAATATCTTTTGGGAGGGAATATTAACGTATGTCAAGTCCTAAGATAACGATAATTGGAGCAGGTAGTTTCTTTACTAATGCCTGGGTTCGCGATATTGCCTTGTCCGAAAAGCTGAATGGCGGGACCTTCGCACTCATAGATTTGAACGAGAGACGGCTGGGTCTGTCCGATAAGATGGCGGAAAAGTTAATTTCTAAGCTTGTAGCCAACTGGACGGTCACTACTTCCACCGATAGGAGGGAACTAATGCTCGGCAGTGATTACCTCATAAATGTGATCGAGGTATCCGGGTGGAAAACGACAAGAAAGATTACGAAGATCAAAAAATATGGGATTGACCAGTGCATTGGCGATACCGTAGGACCGGGGGGAATTATGAAGGCTTTCCGGACTATTCCTGCCTGGATAGATATCCTCAGGGACGCCGAGGAGCTCTGTCCCCATAAACTAAACGAACCCTATGCACATGATGACCATGGCCGCAAACAGAGTATCAGACATGCAGATAGTCGGCCTCTGTCACTCCGTGCAGAGCACGTCAAGGCAGCTGGCTGGCTACCTTGATATCCCCTACAAGGAGCTAGATTTTGAATGTGGGGGGATAAACCATATGAGCTGGTTTACGAAACTCGAGCGGAACGGACAGGATCTTTATCCGCATCTTATTGAAGCATCTGAAGATCCGGAGATCTACGAACAGGACCCCGTGCGGTTCGAGATGATGAAAGAATCTGGCTACTTTGTAACCGAATCCAGCGGCCACTTTTCTGAGAATGAGGGACGGGGCTTGACATTTTTACAATTTCTTAAATATCTGCTGTCGTAGCCAACGCAATAGAAACTGCAAGTGCGATAATGTCAAACTGTCAAACTCCGTCCCTGATTATTCGTCTCGAACTTTGTAAAATTCATTTATAGGGTTTTAGAAATTCCGGCACCAATAAAAGGAGAAGGAGATGAGAGGACTTATCACTTCTGTTGAGACCCTTTCCGAGCCTCTGATCAATAGCATTGAAAACCTCAAACCTGAGGTAGTCTGTTTTTATACTTCCCGGGAGGACGAGAAAGACTTCGATAAGATCGGACGGGAATACGGCTCCGGAGGATTAAAGAAATTATTTGTAATCATAGACGACCCGCTGGATTTCAACCATTGCTTCGAAAAGGCGAATAAAGCTGTGGAAACCTTGGCCGGAGAGAACGTTTATCCCAACGAAACCCTCCTTGACTACACTGGCGGGAGCAAGGTCATGTCTTCCGCCCTCGTGGCAGCCACGCTGGGTAAGGGCTTCCGGTATGCTCTTATTTCCGCAACCTTCGGCGAAGGGTACCGCTATGTCTACATGGGAGAAAACAGACAGGAAAGCGATGGTTCTAGTTATATAGAAGGCGGCATGGAGGAGGTTCTCGCCTCCACAAACCCATGGGAGGTCAGGGCACTCGAATCGAAACGTAAGATCCAGCGAAATTTTAATAATTACAGGTTTCAAACCGTGATAGACTACATCGATTCGTTACAAAAGGGAAAACTCTATTCTGACAGGGTAGAGTACCTGTTGAACGCAATTCGGGAACTGGCGGAAGGCTACTCCCGCTGGGATCGGTTTCACTACAAAGGGGTTAAAGAAAAGCTTAAGACGAGCACAGAGGATTTTGCCACCTACAAAGACCTAGCACAGACGAATAACGACCTTACTTTCTCAGTAGAAGAAACTAATGAAAACATACGATTCCTAAACGAACTACAGGAAGAGACCTTTGGGTTCGATTTTGAAAAGAGGATAGGCCGCAAACTGGCTATCGACATGTTCTGGAACGCGACAAGGCGGGGTGAGGAAGGAAAGTACGACGATGCTACCGTTCGCCTGTACAGAACAGTCGAAATGCTTGGCCAGGTAGAAATATACGAGGAGCTTGGTTGCCATACCGACTCCGTACCGATAGACCTTATTCCAGAAAAACTGGGCTCCGACTTCAATAAAAAGCAGAACCAAGAGACCGTAGAACTTGGACTAAAAGACAACTTTCGAATACTCAGCGAACTTGGAAACGATATCGGCGATAAGTATATCCAGCACAAGGACGAACTCAAGAAAGTGATGAGGACTCG
>CAZTJJ010000062.1:6647-9348 GCA_964614065.1 uncultured Thermotogae bacterium | reverse complement strand
GTCGCTGGCACGATGCCTGGTTTGACTACATAGAGGCTAACTATGGAGAGGAAGATATTTTGGGTCCAATGCACAATGCCGCAAGCGGGATCGTTGGTAACAGATATGGAGCGATACAGGGTGGTGCATGGGCGGCCGGTTCGACTCCTTACGACAGATATATTCTCTTCTCGGGAGAACCGACGGTGGAAGGACCGTATTCCAGCCCGGAAAGTTCCTCCACTAAAACAGCGCAGTATAGGATAGATGTGTACTTGGACGGGGTCCACTACGAGGGCGGCGACGGGGTCTATTTGTCCCTCTACGAAAATAGCGAGAAACATACCGATGAATTCCTGCTGAAGGACCCGGTGGAGAGGCACAAGTTAACTTACCTGGGAGATATCAGTTTCATTGGTCAACGGGATACCTTCTACCAGGAGGCCAAAAAGCTAGAAGATATCATTGCGGTAAGGGTCGACAGTTACAGAGATGATTATTATTCAATGATAGACATGATTCGGGTTGTAAATTACTCCTCGGGGCAGGTGTGGCACTTTGACGTTGAGCCTGTAGGGAATACGACATCAGCAGGTTTGTCCTATACCACTGAAGCCAACTATAAAATCACCGTTTTTACGGGAAATGAGACCTTTGCAGGAACCGATGCCAAAGTTTACATCACCTTACATGGAACAAGTGGTGTTGAAACCCTTGAGACACCCCTCGATTACCCAAAAATCGATGAATTCGAAAAAGGACAAACTGATATGTTCTCGCTGGTTAGAGCGGCCGACGTTGGGAATCTGGAAAAGATAACTTTGCGCCATGACGGTCAAAGTCTGGCCCCCGATTGGTATTGCGAGGGCGTCGGTATCACCAAACTGGGCTGGCAGCAACTGTCAAGCGAAGTAATTACCCACAAGACCAACCCTTTATCGGCATCCCCGGATATAGTTATGAACATTCCCGTGCGGCAGGGCGCTCCTTACTGGTACTTCCCTGTAAACTCGTGGATTGGTACCGAGGGTTCCAGTTATTCAGTAGATAACTAAGAGTTCTGATTGACAACTGGACATTTCATCACCTCAAAACGCATTTCATTTATCCAAACTCGGCTGAATCGATCAGAGAGGTGCTCCTGCAGGTGAAATAGACCCCAAACTGCGAACAACGCACTATACTTTGTAGAGAGCGGGTCCCCGTGCCCGCGGAGCTCCGCTTATGGCTGCAGAGACTTTCTTGATTTTGCCCCGGGGTTTAGATGATACTATGTCAGAAAATCATAAAATATCGTGACTATCTGACATGAAGTTTGAAAAGATTCTACAAGAATTTTCCGGTAACCCCTTTTTTGAGTTGAGGGAGTTACGCAGTTTAGCGCCGGAATCGGATAGTCAGTTGATGAACCAATTGTCCCAGTGGGTAAAGCAAGAAAAACTAGTTCGACTGAGAAAGGGCAAGTATTTACTCAGTTCCACGTATAGAAAATTTACCCCTTCAACTTATTATATTTCGAATTATCTTTATCGCCCTTCATACGTTAGCCTTGCCACAGCTTTGCAGTTCTACGATCTTATCCCGGAGGCTGTAGCTCCTGTACAAGCCATCACCACGCGACATGGTAGAGAATGGACAAACGAACTTGGCAGGTTTGTGTATCGGAAGATCAAGCAGGAGCGTTTTTGGGGTTACCGGGAAGAGGTACTTGGGAAGATTCCAACACAAAACCGTTTTCTAGTGGCCAGACCGGAGAAAGCTATTCTGGACTTGATGTACATTCAAAATGGGGAGTGGACAAGGGAAAGAATGACTGAGATGCGGTTTCAATCGCTTGAAAGTCTTAACTTTGATAGGTTTCAAGACTATTCGAAAAGATTTAATAGTCCAAAAATCAAGCGAGCTGCACGGAGATTTGTCGAGCTCTATGCAAAGGAGTTAACACTATGAGAGAGAAAGCTCTACAAATTGCCAATCAACAAGAGACCGAACAAAACAAGCTAAATTATCTCAGGGAATATCGCCAGCAGGTAATTCTTCGGGAAATGTTTGAGATGGACTTGTTGGGTGAATTGGTTTTTCATGGAGGTACTGCTTTAAGGATCATTCACGATCTTAACAGGTTTTCTGAGGATCTGGATTTTCATCTGGATGAGCCCGACGAGAACTATTCTGTAGCGTCAAATTTAAATGAACTCCGGAGACGATTGGGATTAAATGGTTACGAGGTCGAAGTAAGTTCACCTTCAGGCGGGAACGTTAGGGGCACAATGGTGAAATTCGCTGGCGGTTTGCTCTACGAAGCTGGAGTTAGCCCTCACGAAAACCAGAAATTGAGTATCAAACTGAAAATCGACACGAATCCTCCTTTCGGTTTTGAGACCGATACGTCCCTGCTAAACCAGTATTTTCCGCTAGCTCTAACGTATCACGAGCTGGAAACATTCCTGGCGGGGAAGTGTTATGCGATTTTAGGGCGGGAATGGACAAAGGGAAGAGATTTTTTTGATCTTTTGTTTTATCTAACTAGATGGAAAGAGATTACACCTAATTTCGAATATTTAAATAACGCTCTGGAGCAGACCGGTTATAAGGGTAGTGCAATCGAGGAAGACAACTGGAAAGAGAGAATCCTGGGGAGAGTCCAGGAAGTTCAGTGGTCAACTGTTGAGGAAGACGTGGAGCCGTTTTTGTTAGATCGGGGAGATCTCAAAGCTTTCAG
>CAZTJJ010000062.1:0-6547 GCA_964614065.1 uncultured Thermotogae bacterium | reverse complement strand
CCGCCGCAGCATGGGAGCTACGGCTGCTGAAGTAGTAGTGATCTTCCGACTGGCACGGAGACAGAGACTACATTTGTCCTAGACTACCTGTGTAGAATGAATCCCTGCCGCTGCCGTCAAAGAAAAAATGGGAACACTTACACCTCTCAGGACAGCGACCCTAGAAAGGGCCGCCGATCGACAACCTAACACCTTTTGTAATTACAAACGATGGCCGGGGTTTTCGAGCCCCAGGGTTCCCGCGTCCGCGGAACGTATGCTAATTAAAGGTAGGAATGGAAGAAATCTAAAACCCTGGTTGTATATTCTTCCGGATAGTCGTCAAAAGCTTCCACGTGTTTAACGCCTTCTGGTAGCCAGATTTGCTTTTCTTCAGTTTTCTTCTCGTAAAGAACCTCCGAGTTTTTGGGCAATATGACTTCGTCTCCTGCCCCATGGATAAAAAAGGCGGCGAATTCTTCGTTGTTTATGTTGTTAACCAGGTTGGTTTTGCCATTTACGTTTACTCCGAGACTGAGTCTGGCGCCAAAAGTGTACAAAGGAAACAATACTTGAAACAGCTTATTGCTCTGATAATCACCGTAGCTCATTGAGGCCATTTTTATAGTGGCGAAGCCGCTGTCAAAAACCACCGCGTCGATTTCCGGTTCGTTGGTTGCCGCCACCAGAGATGCCGTGGCACCTGCCGACCGCCCCAGTAGGCCAAACTTTTCTATCCCGTATTCGTTCTGGAGAAAATCTATACCGTGAATAATGTCTCTGCTTTGGAAGTAACCAAAGCCCCAGCGTTCACCTTCGCTTTCCCCTCTTCCTCGTGCGTCAAACAGCATGACGTTGTATCCGTCTTGATGAAGGAAAGGTGCGTATTTCAGTATGTTCCATTTCGTGGATCCCTTTCCAGGAGAGAGAATAATGCAGCTACTGGAATTATCATTGGGGATAAACCAGCCTTTGATTTTTTTATCATTGTCTGTGCTATACCTAATCTTCTCGTAAGGGAGGCCCAGGTCTTGTGGAGTTCTGTTTTCAATTTCACCGCGAGGTGTACCGTATATCTCTTTATTCAGTTGAGTGTTTATCTTGTAACTTACAACGCCAGCTCCGGCAAGCACGGCCACAATAACTACGCTGATAAATAAACGCGTGGAACGTTTTCGGTTGAACAAATTTAACATTGACATTCTCTTTTCACATTAACGCTGAATAGAGGGTTTTACAAGTATAGAGTAGAAACGTACGGCTCCAGGGTTCGGTTCAGGTCAATTCGATTTTCCACTACTACAGCAGGGCAGGGACTCGACTTCTGCTGCAGCATTAACGAAAGTATACCGGGCTAGTTAGGTTGTTTTGTAACGATGGCCCAGTTTTAGTAAAATAATATGATTTATGGGTCAATAATTTGAAAAACATCAAGATATTTGGGCCAGGCTTTGGAAAAGTCAACAATATACGCTATAGTCTTAGTAATCTACTTTTTGCTGTTTCCTTACTTAGCTCGAAATCTCTTGTAATAATGGAGATTTGCTGGCATGGTTGTATTTGTTTACAGAGATTCTATTTTACGACAGGTTTTTTGTAATTGGAGGTGATATGAACAGAAGACTAGAGATTATAAGGAAGTTGATATTGGTTCGGTAGGCAACTTGTACTAGGAGGTAAAAATGAAAAAGTTTCTTGCTGTAAGTTTAATTTTCGGGTTGGTTTTCGGGCTTTCCGTTTTAGGTTTTGCTGAAGAATCGATAAGTATAGGTACCATACTCCCGCGTACCGGTGACTTGGCGGCTTGGGGGCAATTCGAGGGTCAAGCGGCAGATTTGGCAGCTTATCAAGTTAATGAAGCGGGAGGGGTCTTGGGGAAAAAACTCGTCCTTGTACATAGAGATACGAGGACAAACCCCACTTCCGGAGTTGACGCCGCGAGTAAATTGGTTAATATAAATAAAGTGCCGGTGATGGTTGGATCAAACTCAAGTGGAGTCAGCCTGGCAATTGCGGAAGCGGTTTCTATTCCCAATCAGGTAGTGCAAATAGCTGTCGCCTCGACTTCACCTAAACTGACTACGTTAGAAGATGATGATTTTCTGTTCAGGACATGTCCGTCTGATGCTTTACAGGGCGTAGTTCTTGCTAAGCTGGCTTTAGATGATGGAGGCTATAAGACTGCTTCTACCATGTTCGTGAACAACGCCTACGGTCAAGGACTGTCAGATAACTTTAAGAAAGCGTACGAAGAGAGAGGCGGAGAGGTCCTGGAGACAGTTCCCTATAATAAAGGTAAAGCATCATATGAAGCTGAGATTCGAAAGGCAGCGCAGGGCGATCCAGACGTTTTGATGCTGTTTGGGTATCCAGAAAACGGAGTTACGATATTAAGAAAAGCTATTGGCGGAGGTTTTTTCAAGAACTTTATGGTCGCAGATGGGATCGCCGGAATTGACGACGTTATAGGTAAAGTTGGGGCGGAATACTTGAAAGGGACTTTGGGTACAGTAGCTAAAGCACCTGAAACAAAATCACTTGAATTCTACCAAAAAGGCCATGAGGACCTATTCGGTTTTCCCCCACAGAGACCTGCCTTCCTGCAGAATGCTTACGATGCAGTAATATTGGCCGCCTTGGCAATGGAAAGAGCAGGTGAGGCCACCGGTCCTGCTATTAGAGATAACCTGAGGGCAGTTGCGGGTCCTCCGGGTGAGATGATAGATACCTCCGAACTGGCTAAAGGGTTTGAGATGTTGAGGAATGGAGAAGAGATAGATTATGTTGGTGCTGCAGGGCAGATGGACTTTGATGAAAATGGAGATGTTATTACGCCTTTTGGTGTATTCAAAGTAGAAGATGGAGTATGGAAGCAGGTCAAGATAGTCGACTAAGCTTGTGAGAATTTAGGACATGCCCAGAGGTAAACTCAATCTGCCTTTGGGTATGTTTCTTTTTTTGGTTTTGTTGGATCTAGTTCAGCCTCGAACGAAAAATACAAATAGCTATTGGGCGGGGGTTCGGATGGCCTCGAGCTTACAGGTTGAAGGATTAACGAAGAAATTTGGTGGATTGGTGGCTCTGGACAATTGTACGTTAACTGTACAGGAAGGAACAATTACAGGGTTGATTGGTCCTAATGGTGCAGGTAAAACTACTCTTTTCAATGTAATAACTGGATTTTATAAGCCCGGGCAAGGTCAGGTTCTCTATGAGGGTGAACCGATACAGGGTTTACCACCGCACGAGATTTTCCACAAAGGAGTAGTCAGAACGTTTCAGGTTTCTCGAGAGCTACAGAATATGACGGTTTTTGAAAACCTCAAACTCGTGCCTGAAGGTCAACCGGGAGAGGCTTTTTGGAACGCATGGTTCAGGCCCAGGACTGTTCGGAAGTGCGAAGAAAATGTTTCCCGGCGGGCAGAAGAAGTTATGGAGTACGTGGATTTAAAGAGGTTACGAGACGAGAAAGCGAGCAACCTATCGGGTGGGCAGAAAAAATTGCTTGAGCTGGGTCGGACCATGATGGCCGATCCCGAACTGATATTGCTGGACGAGCCGGGGGCTGGAATTAATCCTACTTTAATGAAAAAGCTGTCAAGCTATATTTCCAGACTTCAGGAGGACCAAGGTATAACTTTTTTGTTGATTGAACATGACATGGATCTTGTTATGAGTCTTTGTGAGCCGATCATTGTGTTAAGCAACGGGAAAAAGTTGATGGAAGGTACTGCATCTGAGGTGCAAAGCGACAAGAATGTGTTGGACGCCTATTTGGGGAGGTAGGTCGACATTCTAACGGTAAATGAAGTTCACTCTGGTTACGGGAAGATCGAAATTATCCATGGAGTTTCGATAGAGGTACGGGAAGAAGAAATTGTTTCCGTCATTGGCCCAAACGGCTCGGGTAAATCAACTTTAATGAAGACGATATTTGGCTTGCTGACGCCTACGGATGGAACTGTTATCCTCAACGACGAGGATATTGGTGGTTTAAAGCCTAATCAAATCGTGAGAAAGAACATGTCTTACGTTCCTCAAACCTCGAATATCTTTACTTCCTTAACCGTTCTTGAAAATCTCAATATGGGGGCGTTCATTAGGGAAGACGATTACAGCGATAGGATAAGGGAAATTTTTCAGATTTTCCCCAAGCTGGAAGGGTACAAAAAGCAGTATGCGGGAAAGTTGTCCGGCGGGGAGCAACAGATGGTGGCTATGGGACGAGCTTTGATGCTCGAGCCGACCGTACTTTTGCTGGATGAGCCGTCCGCGGGTTTGGCTCCCAACTTGGTGGATATGATCTTGGACAAGGTCAAGGGAATTAACGAAACCGGGGTTGCTTTATTGATAGTCGAACAGAATGCCAAAGACGTCTTGGAAATATCTGATAGAGGATACGTTCTAGCTATGGGAAGAAAGGAATATCAGGATACAGGGCAGGGGTTATTGGAGAACGATGAGGTAGGGGAACTCTATTTAGGAGGATAGTTTGAATTTTGTAGTTAATGGTTTAATCCTGGGAAGTATTATTGCTTTGGGTGCCATTGGCCTGTCGCTGACAACTGCGATACTGAACTTTTATAACTTTGCCCACGGCGCGAGTTTATTGTTGGGGGCATACATGGGTTATACGGTTTTGCATAGTTTTCTTCCAAGATTGGGCCTGGAGGGTTCAACTTTTCCATACCTTTCTTTTGGCTTCCCGATGATCATTGCAATTGTGGGATCCATGATATTGACTGCGGGAATAGTAATCCTAATTGATCGGTTTGTTTACAAGCCTCTGCGTGATCGGGGTAGCGGGCCGTTGATATTAGGTATGTCGTCGCTTTTTATGGCATTAATGATAAGGAACCTGGTCAGAACGATCTGGGGGCCGGATATCCACTATTATTCTCATCAGATCCAGATGTCTAGGACCCTTCCGTTTGGTATTAAAGTAACTCCCGATCAGTTGTTTATTATTGGTTTCACGATTATTTTGGTAGTTTTAACCCAGCTATTTTTGAAAAACACGAAGATGGGTCAGGCTATGAGAGCTGCTTCAGATAACCTGGACTTGGCCATGGTCACAGGAATTGATACGGAAAAAGTGGTTATTTGGACCTGGGGCATTGGCACCGCTCTAGCCGCAGTTGCCGGAGTGCTCTATGGAATAAATGTACAGCTCCGTCCGATGATGGGGTGGTATTTTCTGTTGCCGTTATTCTGTGCAGTGATTATTGGTGGGGAAGGAAACTTCTACGGGGCGATGGCGGGGGGCTTGACGGTCGGGCTTGCCCAGGAAGTTGGAACCCCTCTTTTGCAAAGCTTGTTTGATTCTCTAAATCTCACGGTCTCAATGACGGGGTATAAACCGGCAATTGCCTTTATTTTGATGGTCGTGGTGTTGTTAGTCAGGTCTTATAGGGAGGAATGACGTAATGAATATCTCGGGTTTTCTCGGATATTTTGCTTCTTTTGCCATCGTTGCCGGAACCTATTCTATAGCTAGTCTTGGGCTGAATCTGCAATTTGGTTATACGGGTTTGTATAATTTTGGTATCGCCGCATTTTTCGCTACCGGAGCTTACGTAGAAGCCCTTATTACCGGAGGAGCCAGTATGGAACATATAGGTGGATTTGGTCTTCCCGTGATAGTGGGTGTTTTTGGGGCCATGATTATATCTGCTATACTTGCTTACCTCGTTGGTATACCTGCCCTGAGACTTAGGGGTGAATTTCTGGGGATATCTTCTCTGGGGATTGCCGAGACCGTTAGGTTGATAATCACAAACGAAAAGTGGCTCGCAGGTGGAGTGTGGGGATTAGGAGACATTCCTCGACCTCTAGGTAATCTGGTGGCTCCTAAACTTTACAACTGGATTTATCTGGGCTTAGTATTAGTCGTGGTAGTGATCATTTATTATCTTTCCCAAAAGGTGGTTTCTGCCCCTTGGGGTAGGGTCTTGAAAGCCATTAGGGAAGACGAGAGCGTAGCGGCAGCCATGGGAAAAAACGTTTATAAGTTCAAGATGCAATCGCTGATTTTAGGATCGATGATCATGGCTGTGGGCGGTGCGTTTTACGCTCATTACATAGGTTATCTGTCGCCAGAGTCTTTTCGCCCGTTAATGGGTACCTTCATCATTTGGGCAATGCTTATGGCAGGTGGGAAGGGAAATAACAAAGGTGCAATTCTAGGAGCTTTTGTAGTCTGGGGTGTTTGGACGTTTACAGAGTTTTTAATCGACTTTTTTCCTGCTGCCCTCGCTTCAAGATCTGGTTACATAAACGTTGTCCTTATCGCTATTCTATTTCAGATTCTCATAAGGATTAGGCCCGAGGGAATATTAACGGAAGGTAAATAAGGAATTGTAATTTGTCTAGTTTGGGGATTTCTCTTCTAGCATATTTTCTGGATTTATAGTAGCCTTTTTTGTGCCGCTTTTCTTTTTCATTACAAAAATGTGGCTACTGTCTGCTGTTTCGAGGAGGTTCTCCCTACTTGATATTACATGAGCAATTCTGACACGTACTTTTCAAAAGTTAGATTACCAAAACTTGTCGAGAGTGCCCTTCAGCA
>CAZTJJ010000061.1:0-9383 GCA_964614065.1 uncultured Thermotogae bacterium | reverse complement strand
CTCAATTGAGTGCTGGACTCAAAACAGCCGATTCACTCCAGGGCAAGCCCTGGGGCACTCTCGGCTAATTTTGGTAGATTTCCTCGGTAATCGAGATGATTTCCGCAAATGAGTCGGGTTTTAGCGAAGCTCCGCCAATAAGTCCTCCATCAATATCCGGTAGACTCATGAGATCTTTTGCATTGTGAGGCTTAATACTACCGCCGTATTGTAACCTTGTTTGTTGACATGTATCCTCGTCGAATATTTCACCTATTCGATCTCTAGAAAACTTGCAACCGCTCTGGGCATCGTCGGGGGACGCGGATTCTCCAGTACCTATCGCCCAAACGGGTTCGTAAGCAACGATCATGTTCGCAACCTGAGAGGCATCAAGGCCGTCCAGACCGCTTTCCAGCTGGCGTTTTAACACCTGTTCTGTCTGACCTTTGTTTCTTTCGTTTTCAGTTTCCCCGATACAGAGGATGGGAAGCATATCGTGGTTGAAGACTGCATGCAGTTTCTTGTTGATCATGGCATCCGTTTCCCCAAAAAGATGGCGACGCTCGGAATGGCCCACTATTACATATTCACATCCAATTTCAGATAACATGTCGGGAGAAATTTCTCCGGTGTAGGCACCCTCTAGCTCGTAATAGACGTTTTGAGCGCTTACCTTGATTTCAGTTCCTTTTGTTCCCTTCACCACGGTACTTAATGTGGTATAGGTGGGCCCAAGGACGATTTCGACGCCTGATACGTACTTAACCTTTTCCCTGAATTTATTTAAGAATTCTTCGGCTTCCGATCTGTTTTTGTGAAGCTTCCAATTAGCTGCAATTATTGGTTGTCTCACTTGCTACCTCCTCAGTTTGGTCCAGCAGTCAATCGAGCACGTTTCTTCTATTTTTACCAGAATGCGAGATCAACGTTTAGATTACCTGCATACTTTCTCAAGGATCATGTCCTCGATTGACTGCTGGACCAATTTCCGGTTATTAAGTTGAAGGTCCTGTCTTTCATTTGTCTTTTACAAGCCCCGTCGCTTGGGGTGGGGTTCTTGACTGTATCAACTTAACTGAGATAAAGCTTTGACAAGTTGATATCGTCATCGTGTTTTTTTCTACCAACAACAAAGTTTAAGAGTTTAAGGGTGTTTCAGCAATGCTGTTTCCGAATTGCCGGGTCCTTAATTAGCGATTATAACTAGAGAGTGAGTTGATAGAGGTTCTGCCTATTTTTGTGTTTTTGATGTCACGGACACCGTCTTTCACAAACGGGGTTGAAGGTGGTTGTTTGCATCTAGTACATTTATTTTACAAAATTGGTTCATAAAGTTGCGTGATTTGAACATTGAATTACCTCAGAGGATCGTTATGAAAGAATTTACTAATTTACAGGCTATCTCGCCTATTGACGGCAGATATAGGGAAAGAGTGGAAGAGCTTGTGCCTTTCTACTCACAATTTGGGCTGGACAAGGAAAGAGTTTTCGTGGAGCTCGAATACTTAATTGAGCTCGCTAAACTGAAAGAGGTAAAGATCCAGGTACCTTCGGAGCAGTTGAGGCAGATCTTCGAAGATTTTGACCTCGAAGAAGCCCATCTCATTCATAAAATAGAAACTGAAGGCTATAAGGAGATTCCCCCTACTCACCACGACGTGAAGGCCGTCGAGTACTACCTGCGTGAAAAGCTTCGCGATCACAATTTAGAGGAATTGCTTCCGTTCGTTCATTTTGGATTGACTTCAGAAGACGTAACTAACATTGCATACGGAAGATTAGTTAAGAAGTCTATACAGGGCCCAATAATTCAAGCTCTGGTAGATCTCTTAGAACAGTTAGTAGATCTGGCAGAGGATAATGCTGCCCAGCCCATGTTGGGAAGGACCCATGGCCAGCCGGCTACTCCAACTACCGTAGGCAAAGAATTCGCGATTTTCATCTCTCGATTACTTGGGGAATTAGCCAAACTTAGGGATAGAACAGGAGAACTTACCGGAAAGTTAGCTGGAGCTACGGGTAACTTAAGTGCACATCAAGACAGTTTTTCGCAAGTTGACTGGATCGGTTTTTCCGAGGAGTTTATCTCCAGGTTAGGGTTGGTTCCCAAAATGGCCGTAACTCAGATTGAACCCTATGACAACCTGGCAAGTCTCTTTCAGGCTCTGTCCAGGATCGACAATATTCTGGTCGATCTTGCGCGTGACTGTTGGACGTATATTTCGCGCGAATACTTCACCCAACAGGCTGTTTCTGGGGAGGTTGGTTCCTCTACTATGCCCCAGAAGGTAAATCCGATCGATTTCGAAAATGGAGAGGGCAACTTGAGTAAAGCAAGCTCGGATTTACATTTTCTTGCCGATTATTTGACTACCTCTCGGATGCAACGAGATCTTTCTGACTCTACTGTTCGTAGGAACATTGGTGTAGCTTTTGCCCACTCTTTAATTGGTTATAAAAGCGTTCTTAAGGGGTTAAGGAAGATTGCTCCTAATTTGGAAAAAATAAATGACGACCTGGAAAATCACACTGAGGTGCTATCCGAGTCCTGGCAAACGTCAATGCGAAAATACGGACATATAGATGCCTACGAGGTAGTGAAAGAACTGGTGCGTGGAAAAGAATTGAACTATCAGGAGATCACGGAGTTGATAGACGAGTTGCCGCTGCCCACCAATGAAAAAGCTCGACTGAAGAAACTAAGACCAGGAGACTACGTGGGATTGGCGGAAAAGATCACGAATCATGTCATCAGCGATGCCCGAAAGGTACTTGAGGAAATTGATGTGAAGTGACGTACCCGGTTTATCTGTATTGTTCCAATGCCTTCAACCGTTTACTTATCGCTGGATGGGTCGTGAATAGCTCAAAGAGTTTTTCACCCAGTGATGGAGTTTCGTTTTTGTACTTTTCAACCATTTCTTGGTCCGTGAGATTTTCAGTTGCTGTAGAAACCTCTGGATCAGTAATAAATAGTGCCTTCATTCCGGCTCCAAGTGGGTTAAGTCCCATGCTCGCTTGAGCTGAAGCCGTTCTCTTCTTGGATTTGGATTTCTTTGCTTTTTCCTTTAAACGGGCCATAGAATTTTCGATTTTTACGAGACCTTCCTGGAGTTTCCTGGATCCATCGTAAATGGAGGTAGCACCGTACTCATCGGCATAGTATTCTCTTAGCCTGGAAAACCATAGGATAGCGAGGTTGAGAAGAAAATAGAAGAACATCGCGCCCAGAGCGACTACAATAAGCGCTCCGCCGTTACGGCGTCTTCCACCCAGAATGGAAGACCAAAGTAAAGTCCGGCCCAGCATCATAAATATGGCAGGTAGTATGGACAGGAACATCATCACTTCTGCATCGTGATGTACTACGTGACCCATTTCGTGACCGAGCACTGCTTCAATTTCTTCATCTTCCAGGGTATTTAGAAGGCCCTCGGTTACCGCCACTCTCTTTCCGGTTACGACATTACCGTAAGCAAAAGCATTTGGCATTTCCATCTTGGAAACCATGACCTTCGGCTTTTGTATTCTTTCTTTGTGGCTGATGTTCTCGATTGTCGAGTGGAGGTCGGGATATCTGTTTTTCGGAGCTTCTTCTACTTTCATGGAGTATTCGACCATTCTTGGACCAAAGTACCACTGCAACAAGAAAAAAGGAATTATTATGATTAAGGTCCAGATGAACGGAAAGCCCAGGATACCGTTAAGTAGAATCGATAGTCCCAGAGTAGTAATGCCGATAATCAGCGCTATGCTACCCAACATGCCTAATCGTAGTTTAAGTATGCCCATCTTGCCCTCCTGACCAGAGGTTCTCTTGCGCCAGGAAATTATATTTTAGTTGTGTTGTGGATTCAACTCTTCCCTTATTTATATGTTCGTGCTGTTGGTGTTTTTTTAGGCAGCAGGCATTGGATAAGGGTAACCGTGAACTCCCCTGTAGATGCTCGTTACGACTTGTAGTGATCAATGGATTCAAGGGCTTTCAATTGGGATTGTTGCGCATATTTGTTTGATCTATTCTAGGATTTAATGTAGGATAATTTGGGGGGTTGTGCAATCTCAGTTTATCAAGTAGATAAGCGTTGAGCTGAGTACGCCGCGGCTTGTGTTGGGATTCAAGCTTTCTTATCTCTCAAACGGAGGGAACCTACGTGAGTGAAGGGTTTACTTTACCGAACGAAGTTGTAGATGATTTGATTTGCTCAAATTTGGTTTCTTTAGGTCAGGTGGTTAGTTTATGGAGATGATAAAAATCCCGGAAATGGGTAAAGTTGAAGAGATAACTCTTGTGGACTGGAAAGTCAATGTAAACGATGAAGTGACAAAAGGTATGGAAGTTGCCGAAGTTGAAACCATGAAGTCTACTTTTTCAGTTGAATCTCCGACGGATGGTTTAATAAAGGATATATTTGCCGAGCGTGGAGACGTAGTAGAAATAGGCCAAGCTCTTGCCTCGGTGGATCCGGCAAAATAGTTTCCTATAACATTATTTGCTAGGGGGTGATTATCCGGGGGTTTCTGGAGGTGAATCTTTGAATCGTCTATTTACCTACTGAAAGGAGGTTTATATGTATAAAATTACTAAAACGCTGAAACGGGTATTTATATTTTCGCTAATTGTGGGCATTGTTGGTTTTGCCTTTGCCGTAGTTGGAAACATGGATGTGGCAGCGGAAGAGCATAAAATTGCTGTCGTTACTGACGTTGGTGGCCGTGGTGATTTGAGTTTTAACGACATGGGATTCAAAGGGGCGGATGAAGCCGCCGTAGATTTTAATGCTGAACTGCAGGTTGCTCAACCCGCAAGTGAAGCGGATTACTTACCCAACCTTAGGACTTTGGCTCGAACAGGGCAATACGATGTAATCATCGCGGTTGGCTTTTTATTAACGGATGCAGTAAAGCAAGCAGCTACAGAATTCCCCGATCAGAGTTTTGCGTTAATTGACGCTGTAGTGGACGAGCCGAACGTATTGAACTTTACGTTTAAAGAGCAACAAGTGAGCGCGGTTGTTGGCTCACTGGCGGCGATGACTGCCGCTCATTACGGTTACGATAACGTGGGTATTGTTTTAGGTATTGAGATCCCTGTCTTATGGAAGTTTGAAGCAGGCTATAGGTTAGGAATACAGTGGGGACTGGATTACTACGAAAAGGTAACGGGGGAGAGACCTGACGTGGGTCTACTCTGGACTTACACTGGTACGTTTAGTGACGTAGCAAAAGGAAAAACCGCTGCTCAGGCTCAGCTCGCTCAGGGCGCGGGTTTAGTCTACAACGTTGCCGGCCCGCTGGGACTGGGAATCCTTGAAGCTGTAAAGGAGGACCTCGATAAACAAGGAAAGGAAGCGGGACCTCCATTTATGATAGGGGTTGATGCGAACCAGGATTACCTGGGTAATGGCAATAAAGTGCTAGTGAGCGGAATGAAGCGCGTGGATAGGGCTTCATACTTGGCGGCAAAACTTGCAATTAACGGTAATTTTGAAGGCGGAACCATGACTCTGGGCTTGTCCGATCAGGGTGTCTCCATGAGCAGATTTAACGATCTGATCGACTTCATACAATTTGGGCTTCAGGGAGAGCAGATAAAAGAGGAAGAGATTGACCAAATCAAAGCGAACTGGCTTAAAATGAGAGAAGATGTCCCACAGTTTATCTGGACGGGCGCAAATGAACTGGAGAATGCGCTTGTAAGCGGTAAGATCACTGTTCCCGTAACAACCACGGACAAGGAGATCAAAAAAGTTCGAAAAGAGTATCCATAAGCTAAATGATATAGAGCCCATCGACCTAGGGTTGGTGGGCTTTTCTTATTACTTACATAATGGCCCATAAACAACCCCTAGAACAATCAGATACTGAAATTTTGCTCAGGGCAGATGGTATATCGAAGGGATTTCCCGGAGTATGGGAACACCTGATTCTTGACGAGATCGACTTCGACGTCAGAGCTGGTGAAGTTCATACCCTGCTTGGTGAGAACGGTGCCGGCAAAACAGTGCTGGCCAACATTCTATCCGGTTTTTACAGCAGTACTGGTGGAAAGATCTTCATTCGGGGAGAAGAGGTAAAACTGAACTCTCCTCAGGACGGTCTGGAGCATGGTGTGGGGATGATTCACCAGGAGGTAATGCTAGCCAAGCCCTTTACCGTGGCGGAGAACGTGGCGCTGGGAACGGAAGACTCCGATCTGTCCAACCCGGTTTCGCGCGTGGAAAGGGAGATAATAGAGCTCTCGGAGAATTACGGCTTGGAAGTTGACCCTACGGTAAAAGTCAGTGATCTGTCTGCTGGAGGCCGGCAGAGGGCAGAAATCCTGAAAGTGCTCTATCACGAACCAAGGGTTCTTATCCTTGATGAACCCACTTCACTTCTAACTCCACAGGAGGCGGATCACCTTTTCGAGGTTTTGCGAAGTATGGCTGATGACGGTTTTGGAATAGTCTTTATTACGCATAAAATGGAAGAAGTCATGGAAGTTTCGGATAGGGTAACTGTATTGAAACTGGGCAAGGTCATGGGACAGAAGATGATAACTGAAACAGATGAGGAAGAGCTGACCGAAATGATGTTGGACGAGAAGATACCTATCCACCTGGAGCGAGAGGAATTTGAAGAACGAAACGTTGCTCTTTCTCTAAATGACGTTCAGGTGACTGGACCACGAGGAAACGTCCAGGTTGACGGAGTTTCTCTGGATGTAAAGGAGGGGGAGATTCTTGGAATTGCCGGGGTGTCAGGGAACGGGCAGTCGGAGCTAATAGAGGCAATTACCGGGCTGAGGGCTATCGATATGGGCATGCTGACTATTCAGGGTGAGGACATGACGAACCCCTCAACGCGTGCGGTACAGGATCAAGGTGTCGCTCATATGCCCGAAAAGCGACGGGAAATAGGGGTGGTAGAGCAAATGACCGTTGGTGAAAACGTGGTATTGAGAAATTATCGGGATCCCCCGTTTTCTCGTTACAGCGTTCTGGATCGTCAGGCAATTACTGATCATGCCCAAAAAATCATTGACGAGTTTAACGTCATATGTCCTGACATCTGGAAATCAGAGACGAGAATTCTTTCTGGTGGTAATATCCAGAGGTTAATACTTGGCAGGGAGAGCTGGAACAATCCCCCGATTATTATTGCCTCTCACCCCACACATGGCCTTGATCGTCGTGCAGTTAGTAATACATGGGAGTTATTTATCACTTTAAGGGACAAAGGTTCAGCGATTTTACTTGTATCGGAAGATTTAGATGAGATTTTATCCCTGAGTGATAGGATTGCAGTCATGTTTAAAGGTAATATAGTCGGTATAGTGGATGCCGATTCGGCTGATAAGAACGAGATCGGAATGATGATGACTGGAGCATAAGATAGTGAGGAAGGATTTGAATGATGAAACAAATTTACACAAGGCTTAAGCCCATTATAACTTCTGTTTTAGCAGGATTGGTTGGGTTGGCGGGTGGAGCGATTATTATGGCGCTCTGGGGTTATCCCCCAATTGCTGCATATCAGGCCGTTTTTTCGTCAGTTTTCGGAAGTCTTTACGGTTTTGGCTCCACCCTCGCCCAGGCAACCCCCTTAATCCTTACAGGGCTCACGTTTGCCATAGGTGTCAGGGGTGGGCTGTTTAACATTGGTGCAGAGGGACAGATGTTCTTGGGCGCAATTGGTGCGGTTGCAGTTAGCCTTATAAGCTTGCCCGTTGGGCTTCATTTGATTGTCGCCCTTCTGGCTGGCATGCTGGCGGGGGCTCTCTGGAGCATGCCTGCGTCCATCCTAAAAACCACCCGGGGGATTCACGAGGTAATCTCCACGATTATGCTGAACTGGATAGCCTTATATCTTGGTATGTATCTGGTGATTGATTGGTTGGGAGATCCAGGCCGGGCTGAGAAGTCAATTAGCGCGGCACCCACCGCCAGGTTACCGGGCATGCTGAGCGGAACGAGCTTGACTTACGCACTGGTTGTTTCGGTAATTTTCGCCTTGATCATGTTCTTTCTCGTCTGGAAGACCACTCTGGGTTTTGAGTTGAGGGTCGTTGGACAGAATCCGGGAGCAGCCAACTACGCGGGGATCAACGAAAATTTCTCAGTTCATTCCACGTTTATCTTGGGCGGAATGGCGGCCGGTCTTGCCGGGGCGTTACAGATCGTGGGACATCCTCCGACTTTTGCCCTTTATGCCGACTTTTCAACCGTGAGGAATCTCGGTTTCGACGGAATCGGTGTTGCCTTAATTGGGAGAAACCATCCCATAGGTGTCATTTTTGCTGCTATCTTTTTTGCTGGATTAAACGTAGGTGCCAGAACCATGCAAATAACTGCCGGGGTACCCCTTGAAATGGTTCGGATCATTCAAGGGGTCATAGTCATTGCTCTTGCCGCACCGGAACTGCTCGATTTTTGGTCAAAATTGATACCAGGAATTCGAAATTGGATTGGTGAGTTGAAGGGAAGTTCATAATGGAGATACTGACAAGTTTTCTCAAGATATTTATTATTTCCCTAAATGCAATGGTACCGATTACTCTGGCTGCTGTTGGTGAGATAATTGGTGAACGTGCAGGGGTCATCGACATTGGCCTGGAGGGGATATTGTTAATTAGCGCCTTTGTAGGAACGATCGGTGCTCAATCCACTGGCTCGCCCTACGTTGGATTATTGTTTGGAATAGTGGTTGGTCTGGTAATCGGAATTATTCACGGGCTGATAAGTGTTTATCTAAAAGGTGATCAAGTGATTAGCGGTGTGGGTATTAATCTATTTGGCGGTGGATTGATGGCCTTTGGGTTGATTGCCGTGTGGAGAACTCCCGGACACCATGTTGTTCCATCTGCAGTAAGAATGCCAAAAATTGCCACACCTTTCGGAGGAATTAGCTATATTACAATCCTTACTCTATTGATCGTAGCCGGTGTTTACTACCTATTGACTCGCACCAAGCTGGGATTAAAGATAAACGTAACAGGTGAACACCCCCGGGCTGCTGACGTGGCCGGTGTTAACGTAGAGAAAATTAGGTTCTTTGCTACGGTGACTGGTGCCGCCCTGGCAGGGTTCGGTGGTGCGTTTATGGCCGTCGATTGGTTTGGGGTATTGACCAAGGAACTAGCTGCAGGCCGTGGTTTTATCGCCCTGGCCACAGTCGTGTTTAGCAAATTGAACCCACTTCTGGCACTTCTTGGTGGCTTTATCTTTGGTTTCTTCGATAGCCTGGGGGTCTGGGTTTCCAGTGCGCCATCCATCAAGCAAGTCATCCCCTGGCAGTTTATTTTGATGATCCCTTACGTGGTTACGCTACTGGTGGTAGCCGGAGCCATAGGTAGGGCAAGATTTCCTGATAAACTTGGCGAGCCCTACAGGCGGGAATAATTAATGGATTTTCTTGAT
>CAZTJJ010000060.1:0-9451 GCA_964614065.1 uncultured Thermotogae bacterium | reverse complement strand
GACGACAGCTCAAGTACCGACGAAGATACCCCGGTAACTATAAACCTAACCACAAACGACACCGACGTGGACGGATCAATAGATACTTCCACAATAGATATAGTTAACGGACCATTTCACGGGTCACTAACCGACAATGGTGATGGTACTGTTACTTACGAACCGGACGCCAATTATACCGGTTCGGATTCATTTGAATATACAGTAAAGGACAATAGTAGTGACACCTCCAACCAGGCCACAGTTGATATAAACGTCGGTGCCGTTAACGATTCACCAATTGCTGTAAACGATGTCATTACCGTGGACGAAGGAGCTACTGCTACCATCTTGAGTACACCGTCAGGAGCTAACTCGGTGCTACAAAACGATACCGATGCGGACGGAGATGCCCTAAAAGCTTCACTGGTAAAAGACGTAAACCGTGGATCCCTTACCTTCAATGATGATGGTACCTTCAGCTACACACACGACGGAACAGAAAACCACAGCGACTCCTTTACCTACCAGGTAACCGATGGTACGGATAAGTCCAACGTAGCAACTGTTACCATCAACGTAAACCCGGTTAATGACCCTCCAATTGCACTGGACGACAAAGCCTTAACTGAAGAAGACAAATCAATAGCGGTAAACGTGATGGATAACGATAGTGATCCTGACGGTACGTTAGTACCATCCACGTTAACGGTAACAGAGACACCGGACCACGGATCCACAGAAGTAAATCCGGATACCGGAGAAATTACCTATACTCCAGATACCGACTACAACGGTCAAGATATCTTTACCTACAGGATCTCAGATAACGACGACGCAAGGGACACAGCCACTGTGACAATAACTGTAACTCCTGTTACCGACAACACTCCACCGGTAGTAGAAAACAGGTTTTTCACAACATGCAGCGATATGCCCATCACTATGACCTTGAAGGCAACGGACCTGGAGCTAGAAAAAGACAACCCCGAAGACCACCAGCTTACTTTCTCCATCTGGAACGAACCAGGGAACGGAACGATATCGGGCAACTTAGAGGAGATCGATTACGAGAAAGAACACGAAGGAACAATCGAGTTAACTTACACCCCACAACCGGGTTTTTCCGGAGATGATTCTTTCACTTATCAGGTAGAGGACCCAACGGGCGCATTCGATCAGGCCGAGGTTAGAATAACGGTGGAGGTCTGCGAAGAAACACCTCCAGAAGATAAAAAGGACCAGGAGGCAGGCGGAGGCGCAGAAGTAAGGAAGACAAGCGATATAGCCATTAACGAGTTAGCCTGGTCGGGAACCAAGGCGAACCCGGATAACGAGTGGATAGAACTAATAAACAATACCGATAAAAGGATAGACCTTTCCGGGTGGACTTTACGGTGGAGAAAAAGTAAGAAACAAGAGTACAAGAACGTAGAGCTTACCGGCTTTATACCCCCACATGGCTTCTACTTACTGGAGAGGATATCGGACGATACAATAAGTAACATGACAGCGGATCTAGTTTACGACAAGGAAAAACCCTATCATCTTTTCCTCTCCGATACCGGCGAAAAAATGGAACTTCTTGATAAAAAAGGAAACCTCATAGATACCGTAAACTCGCAAAAAAACAATGAAGGCTGGCCGGCGGGGAGTATAAATCCCGTATGTTCAATGGAAAGGGTGGACCCCAAAGAAGAAGACATAATGAAAAACTGGAGCACAAATAAAGGACGGTTCGTTAGAGGGTTGGACGCAAAAGGTCTTTCTCTAAGTGCAACCCCAAACAACGTAAACGAGAACTATTTAATAGGAAGAAACCCTGGTACAAAGCCCAGAAAGTTACATGCAGGTCAGGTATTCTCCTTTCTTATAAGAAAGCCAACAAAAGAGATAGATAATTTTGACGCTCTTCTCTTACAACCGTCTAACCAGACAGCAGGAGGTGCCGGTTCTATCGGAGAAAGGAAAAAGTTAATCAAAGGAGAGAAGCCGGGCCTGGGTAAGTACCATGTAGTATTTAACAGCTCCCAAACCAGCCCCGGGAAATACAGAATATTCTTCATGGTGAACAATGAAACATACCACCAGGAGTATGTAGAGGTAGTTGGGTAAGTCTCCAAGAACAGTTTTTTCGCATTCCATAATTGGACCCATATTAGGCGATTCTTCCCGGGGATTGGAAATCATATTTGGACTAGGAACCAATTTTGCCAGCAAGAGTTGGTCCAGCACCCAGATGAGAAATGTAACTTGGAAATATAATCCACGATTAAACGGGTCAGGCGGCCCTACCTGAGGGAAGTCAAAGACCTTGAGCCAGGTTCCGGAGCTCATCTGGGTGCTGGTTGAAAGTTACCGGAAAGCGAGTTGATTTACAACTTTAGATATCACCCAATTGGTGAAGATAAATAAGTTTCTCAAGTAGTAGGGATATTTCATTGCAAACTGAGTTAGGTGTTGGTCTTAAGGGAGAGAATCGCACGACTTAGGTTGGAATAACCTCTTGAGATAATACTACTCAAGCCGCTTGGCTATCTGCTCCGGATATTCGGGAAAATACTTTTCGATAACGCCAATCTCAAAACTGGAAAGTATGGATTCTTTCGGTTCTCTTTCCAGTAAAAATTCGAACGATTCCCTCACTAACTCTTTCTTGGATGATCTTTCGGGAGCAAATTTCCTAAAAGAATCATCAGTAACAGTCACTTCGCAATGAGCTGTGGAATCTCCATCTGCTATCTCAACGGCAAAAGCATCGTCGTCACCTTCGTTTATCTGGAGAACCTTTATCTCGGGCACACTCTCACCTCCGGAGTTGATGACTGTGCTACATGTAAATATATTTACCTGATCTATTCAGTAAGTGCAAGTCCGAACATCTGCCATCCTGAACCTTAAGATCTATTCTTCTAGAAGTCAGGCTATTATTCCAATAATCCCGATTATTTCCCATACACGGGATAAAAAATGTTTCCTTTACACCTTTTAAAAATGCCAACGTGTCCACCTCGAAGGGAAAGAAAAGACCCACTTTGGTTACCTTTTTCCTTTTCCTGACCTTGATTAGGTTCTATAATTCTTGAAAGAACCTCAAAATGAGTACGCAGGGATTACGAGCCTGGCGCAAAGCTGAATATGATAACATCCCTTAGCTAACGGTGACTCTAGGAGAGAAAAAGCATGGCCGTTTATACAGTCGAAGAACTGGCTAGAGAGCTGTCTTTATCCAATAACGATACAAAAAAGCTTCTGAAGGCCGGTGAGATCGAAGGATACCATATGGGCAACCGCTGGTATGTCACCGAAAGCTGGCTACTGCGGTATTTCACCAACTCAAGCACACCGATGAAAATGAGACAGGAAAGTTCTTAGGAAAACTCGGGTTAATTGTCAAGAACCCCACTCCACGAGACGGGATTTGTAGAGAAAAACTTCATGATGACATCAAACCACTGGTTCTCGTCGACGATCACCAAAATTAGCCGAGGGAGCCCTCCAGCACTTCTCTCTTAACAAAGTCAACCCATAGTTTTGAGCCTGGCATTGAAAAAAACCAGGACATGCCTTCTTAACACCTTTATTGCCCACATTACCTGTTTTCGCCACTCGATCTCGGAGAAGCCTTTGCCCTTGTCATCTCGATTTCTCTACTTTCCCACAAAAAACTGCATTTTAACTCCGTCAGTCCTTTTTCATGCTGCTTGACCAATTCATTGGCCTCATCTCCATTGTTTGCCAAAACTCTTTCCTAGTTGGTACACTTTTATCATTAGGGAGTGCATCCCCTACTTTGATGGATCAGAATTTACGGCACGGAACCAACAATTGAGTATCTTAGCCATCATGATCTGATGGAGGTAGTATGGATTCTCAGTATCTAGTAATCGCTTACAAAGTAATACCCGTGATTTTGTTAATTTTAGGGGGGCAAATACTCCGGCAGTTTGACTTTTTGTCCAGGAAGGCAGTTGATGGAATAAAAGATGTAGTGGTAAATATCGGGCTACCCGCTCTTCTATTTACGGCTTTCTCCTCAGTTAAATTTCAGCCTAAGTACTTGGCTGTTTTTGCGTTAATGTTTGGATTGTGCGCCGGATTGTTTTTTCTGGGTAAGCTAATTGCAAAAATCTTTTCAATAGAGTCTCGTATCTTTCCCTTTTTAATGACAGGTTTTGAGGCGGGCATGATTGGTTATCCAATTTTTCAGGCAACTTTCGGCAAATCCGAGCTGTACAAGTTTGCCATTATAGATTTCGGACACGTGACTTACGTGTTTCTCGTTTTCGTTCCAATGCTGGTTAGAATGACCCAGAAACAAGAGGATAAAGAGTCTCCGATTTTGATGTTTTTAAAATCTCCTCCGGTAATCGGAATCCTGTTTGGTTTATTGTTTGGGACTTTGGGAGTGTTCGAAGGTGTGTCGGAAGGCGAATTTACCAATGTAATCTTAACCACTTTAAACTATCTGGGGGCCCTGGTTGTTCCTCTGATCTGTCTGGTAATAGGCTACGAGCTCCGGTTCACTCTCAATGGGCTTAAGAAAGCTGTGGCAGCTACGATTATTCGGCTCCTTATTGCTGTGGTGCTTGGAGTTGTTTTAGGTGGGTTGATATTCAGCAAGTTTTTAGGTTTCGGCCACACTTTCGTGCTGGCCTTCGTTACCATACTAGTTCTCCCTCCACCGTTCGTTACTCCGATCTTTTTGACACCGCGGGACGAAGAAGAGAAACAATTTGTTTTAAATACACTCTCGGTCCACACTGTGGCAACGCTCGCGGTCTACATTCCCCTGATTGTGTACATGGTCTGACGACCACAAACTGTTGGCTTGGAGATCGCCGAACTCCATTGGAGCTTACCTGATATCAGGTATTGTGAAAATGTATCTCCCAGTTCAGGTAGTTACTTAGAGCTTCTTCGATCCGGTCTCCGACTTGTGTCTTGGTTATAGCCACGTGGTGTTCAAATCCGTTGCTGGTAATATACCTCATTAACTCCTGCAATCCGTCGATTCTTGCTACCCCGTAGCCACCAAAAGTGTCCAATTTGTCGTCAGTGTATTCGCCTTCCGCGACGTAGGACCGAATTTTTCCCGTATTATCGCTCGTTGATACCCGAAAGAAAGTAGCCGGACCTGGAGAGATGCGGCCGACCAGGGTTCCATAGCAGTTATCCTTGCCCAGGTCGTTGGAAAGGATGTCCTGATAGCTCATTTTCGGCTCCTCGAGGAGACTGGACGGAAAATTACTGCAATGGAAAGTTACGAGTTTGTCTTCTTCTTTCCCGTAATTATTGTTGAAGTCGGTCAGTGCTGCTGGTTGCTTGGAGGCTAGTTCTAATATGTACATTCCCAGCGCACCCATTATGTCTACCTCGCAAGCACTGGGAAATAGCTCCTCACTCATCATGCTCATTACCGTACAGGGGACGACTCCGTAGTAATCTTCGATGGCGGACCAGCACTGAATTGCGGTAGCATCAAGTTCGTTATCCTGGACCCAGCGTTCCACCACCCATTTCAGTTTCGCGATCTTGACCAGTGAGTCCTGAGGGATATCGGTAGGTTGAGCGTATTCGTTGATCTCTTTCAGGGTGTTTTCAACTTCAGGGGAAGAGTCGCTTAACGATTTGGCCTGCCCGATTATCTCCGAGAGATCGATAGTCTCCACGCTTATTCCGCTTCGTTCCAGGATTTTCTCACTATAGCGAACAGTGTTGAACGGGCCGGTTCGGGCACCAATGGCTCCCAGCCGGGCACCTCTGACACCACTGACTATTCTACACACCCCGGCAAACTTATCAATTTCCTCACTGAATGATTGGGAGTCTACGTCCAGTACGTGGTGTTGGGTGGTCGAAAAAGGAAATCCGTGCTGAGCTAAGTTGTTGCAAGCGGACATCTTGCCACAGAACGAGTCCCGCCTGTTTGC
The DNA here is from genome assembly GCA_964614065.1 of uncultured Thermotogae bacterium. Taxonomy (GTDB): domain Bacteria; phylum Bipolaricaulota; class Bipolaricaulia; order M55B111; family M55B111; genus M55B111. The sequence continues at coordinate 3,539 of CAZTJJ010000060.1, read as the reverse complement.
CAAGTCCATCTTTCCTAGTTGGTCGGGAAAAGCATGAACAAGTATCGGCACATCGAGGTTGGATTCTCTGATAGTGTCCGCGATTGCCTTCTCGTCGCCAAAGTTTGGCAAGGTGACGATAATTCCGTCTATTTTCTTGTGGTGTTTATCGAACAATCTGGCACATTTCTTTGCATCTTCGCGGGTCTCCACCGCTCCGTATTCTGTGTCTTCCTCGCTTAAAACGATGGTGTCGTAGCCAAATTCGTCGAATCGATTTAGAATTTTCGTTCTACCTTTTTCTACTAATTTATCTGGAAAGAATCCTCTATTGCCAACAATTACACCGAAGGTCACATTTAGATCTCTTTGTGTTTTCATCTTTCCTCCTCTGCCGTTTCTGCAAGCGCGTGCATGATTGATTTAGTCCTGTCGTAAAGTTTTAGATAAAGTTCATAATACCTGTCGTATATTTGTGTGTTTTCCTCTTCAGGTGAAGTTACCCGGTTCTCAGTAATCCAGTTTTCTATGTCAGCGTAGTCTTCTACTGCGCCAGTTGCTACTCCAGCAAGCAATGCATCACCGAAAGGAGCCCCCACTCCACCCGAGGGAATAATGATATCCCTGCCGGTTACATCAGCTATGATTTTGGTCCAAAGTTCCGATTTTGAAACGCCGCCGACTATGCTGGTAGTATTTTTTAGCGGGATGCCTACCTTCTTCCCAATTTCTATGTTATGACGCAGACTGTACGCTGCAGACTCAAGTAAAGCCCTAAAGACATGAGCTTTGGTATGATACAGGCTGAGGCCAATTAGGGTTCCACTGGCTCTGGGGTCCCATATTGGTGACCTCTCACCTTTGAAATAGGGCAAGGCCAGCAAACCTTCTGATCCAGGCGGTATTTTCTTTGCTTCCATGTCAAGAATAACGAAAGGATCCAGATTGATTTTCTCTCCTACTTCCTCCTCGATGGTTCCAAATTGATCTTTGAACCAGCTGACGAGTGCACCGGTCGTTGCTGAACCGCCCCAGGTATAGATTTTCTTCTTGGAGTTGGCTACATGGGGCATGGAAACGAGTTTCTGGGTAAGACCCTCACCTTCGTGGATTATACCCCAGCAAGTTGAAGTTCCCATCATTGCCACGTTGTCTCCCTCCGCGAATGCACCCGCACTCAAGGCTGCCATGGGGGCGTCGATTCCTCCCGCGATCATCGGAGTTCCCTCGGGTAGGGAAGTTTTATCAGCGGCGGAAGCCGTTATCTTTCCAATTATCTCGTCTGAAGCTACTAACCGCTCTGGCATCAAGTTGATAGGTATACCCAGAGTTTCGCAGGCTTCCTGGGACCAGGTTAGCTCATGTAAATCGAATACCCCGCCGATATTGCCAGCCGAGGAATAGTCTACAACCAGTTCTCCGGTCAACTTATACTCTATGTAGTTCGATGGGGGTATGAACAGATGAATCTTTTGCCATACCTCGGGCCGTTGATTCTTTAACCAGAGCATCTTTGCATAGCCATAGTAAGAGTCAACGTAGTTTCCAGTTATCTCGAACAATCGGTCCAGATCTACGTTGTCCTTTACCCACCTAACTTCTTCTGTAGCTCTTCTGTCCATCCAGATTAGACATGGGTGTACCGGTTCCATTTCTTTGTCCACGGGTATACCCGAACCGCCATAAAGCCCGCTGACTGCGACCCCTGCGATATTTTCCGTGTCTACGTTTGAGCTACTTACCGCCTGTCTAATGGAATCGTAAGTTGCTTTTTCCCAGACCTCCGGCCACTGTTGAGCCCAGGACGGGTGTGGTTGCTCGGGCGAATAAAACGACGATCCGGTGCCTACTACCTCTCCGGCCAAGTTTACAACTACTGTTTTAGTTCCTTGAGTTCCAATATCGGTACCGACTAGATATTGTTTATCCATAATTTACTCCTTTTGTCCATAGCCTTTCATGTATTTTTCGTACAATTTTTGACCTTCTTCGGGGGGTAGTTCTGTAGGATGTCCTCCGGACTCGGCTATGTAGGAAATTTTGGCGCTATGCTCGATGGTTATGGCTCCTTTTAGAGCATCATTCGGTGAGGAACCGGCGGTAAATACTCCGTGTTGTTTCATCAGTAGTCCCTTGACTTTTCCACCGGCAGCCTTGGTTGCGAACTCTTCCCCAATTGCCTTGTCTCCAGGTGGGACGTAGTCGGAAACCGGGATTCTTTCGCCAAAAAGATCGCCCTGTTCGGTCAGGTAAAGGGGTATGTCCCTGCCCATGGCGGCAAAAGCAGTGGCATATGTAGAGTGAGTGTGGACAATCCCCTCGAGGTTTTCCGAATTATTGTAGATATGAAGGTGAGCAGGGGTGTCAACTGAAGGTTTTAAGCCACCTTCTATTACTTTTCCTGAAAGATCTACAATCACTAGATTATCGGGTGACAATTCGTCGTAGGCAATTCCGCTGGGTTTAATCACCACTAGATCGTCTTTCCTTCCGCTTGCATTGCCGCTAGTACCCATCACCAATCCGCTTGCCGGTAGACCCATTAGAGTGTCATATACTTCGCTTCTGACTTCTTCAAGCATTCAATCGCCCTCCTCTAATTGTACTCTTTGACCATCCATATAGTTTACTTCAAACAAACTAGAATGATTTGTTTTCAGCCGGTGTTAGTCTTAAAACGTAATTATTCAAGAAATAGCGAGACCTGATTTATAGGTTTATAGGGTACTCTCCCTGCTCCTTTACAGTCCGGTAAAATGCCATCATGTTTTCTATCGGCGTATTTGGCTGAACATTATGAGATGGACCAAGAATTAACCTGCCTCCAGGGGCGACGTTTCGGAGACGAGAGATGACTTCTCGTTTCACATCGTCCGGACTTCCAAACGGCATCGTGTTCTGATTGTCAATGCTACCCCACATAGTGAGCCGATCTCCGAACCTTTTCTTTACCGTATTCGGATCCAGTGATTGGGGCTGGATCGGGTTCAGGATATCCAAACCAATCTCCAGGTAATCTCCGATCACTTTAATAACGTTTCCATCAGTGTGAAATGCTATTTTTACGTCTGGGTTGATCTTCTTGAAGGTAGCGAATAGCTCTGCGTAAACGGGCTTTAGGAACTCGCGAAAGGTCTTCGGGTGAATCATCATATTGTCCTGAGATCCAACGTCATCTCCCATAAATATTATGTCAACACCCATATTCACCAACTTGCTCCCCGCCGTGAGCGCCCAGTCTTTGAGTCTATTGAAGTAACCGTGCAAAAAGTCTCTGTTTCGATAAAAATCTCCAAGGACCGTGTCAAAGCCTCGCAAATACCAAGACAGCTCGAAAATCGTGCAACTTATCTCGCCCACTATCGCGTGAGTGTCGCCGTACTCTTCCACCAGGTATCTAGCCTCATCGTACCTCTCGTCGTTCGAGAAGTCGGGGATCTCGAAGTCGTTGGGGTCAGTTATCTCTTTTAAGGGGTGCTTGTAGGGTTCGGTATAGGTACCCTGGCCGTAGTCGACGTTTCGCCATCCGATACCCCATTCGTCCTCGTAATAATCCTCGT
>CAZTJJ010000059.1:7220-9846 GCA_964614065.1 uncultured Thermotogae bacterium | reverse complement strand
AACATATAAGGTCAAACTTAAAGCAGCTTGCGAAGCCAAAGGAATTGCCGAAGAAGCTAGCATCGACGTACTGGTGGAGCAGGCTTTTCAGGTCTCGATAGAGGGTCCAGCGCAGGGGAAGCGGGCAATACTCGGTGAGGAAGTAAACTATAGTCTGTTCATAATAAACGAGGGGAATATTCCATCCACGTTTACTATCTCAGCTAGCTCAATTTGCCCGGTCTCACTCGACAAAAAAACCGTTGACCTAGTTTCCGCCGAGCGTGCAGAAATAGAGGTAACTCAGCTCATCCCTGAAGACCTGGAGGGAAGAAGGGAGTGTACGGTGAGGGTTACGGCACAATCGGAAATGCAAAAAGACGTTAGTGATGAATTTCGAATTACCACAACAATCCTTCCCTCTCCGCCAGAACAGGTAAGAAAGGACCTGGGTCTGATTTATGACATGTCGGTGTGGTTCAGCGAAACCTGGGCACCAGGCGGGGAAAGAAGCCGGCGTGCAACGATATTTGGCTACGGTGAAACCTCCGAAGTCAAGTCCAACTTTTCTTTAACCTTCGATGATCTCTTTCACCAGGAGGTTGATCTAATAGAGGAATTAAACTTCTACGCCGAGTTCTCTGATTATTCACTACAGTTCGGAGATGTCGGGTGGAGAGGTGGGAATTGGTTTTCAATCAGTGGGAGGGGCATTCGGGTTGATACCGAACAGGAGTCGCTTCCCGATCTATCCCTCACGTATATCGAAGATGGGCAATACGGTGCGAAGCTGGAGCTAACTGGTGCAAAGCATATACTATCCTTGAGCGGCCTAGGATTTGGAGAAGGTATAGCCGCACCAGAAGGGGTGGATTTCTCACTGGTAACCGACCAAGAAAACGATACAAGAGAACTCGGTATTGAATGTGGTGTAGACACCCAAGGTTGGGCTGCAAGGATGTGGAACGATTGGAAGGGAGAACGATCAGTCATACAGACAAATCTTAGATATATCGATGCACCTTTCTCCAGCTACACCAACTCAAGTTTGGAGTTTGACGTTTCTCAAACCTTCGACGCCGAGGTGATTAATCTATGGGGAAGGCTTGGCTACGATCACATTTGGGATGAAACGGGAGTTTTGAATAGAACAAGTTTCGGCGTGGGGAGCAGCGGAAATTTTGGCGAAGATTATCCGGATTTTAACCTGGGAGTGAGGTACAGGCGAGACAAGGGGATATTAAATGGGACAAACTATCGCGAAAGAACACAGAGATTTTCCGCCGGATTGGACCAGGATTTCGAGCAAATCTCAGCCGACTTTCGGTTTACCCAGATGGAGAAGTTTCTGCTTGATTCGACAAAAGTTTCTACTGTGACCAATATATCTGCCAGTTTAAGCCCGGATATTGAATCTTTGTCTCCGGAGGTCAGGTTTGAGTGGAGCAAGACCAGCGACTTCACGGAAGATGTTGTCGTAAGGGAAGCCGGCGTAATCTTTTCTGGCCGTGGTGAAATTGACGATTTTGACTGCTCTTTTTCCCTATCGATGAAAAGAGTGAACGAGCTACTGGAGATATCTGCCGGGATTGAAACGGAACTGCCCCAGGAAAGCTGGGCGTCCATTTCGCTGGAAGCGGTCGGCGATAATCTTTCCTTTGAACTCGATTTAGAAAAGAGTTTCTCCTACATAGCCAACTGGTGGCCGGTTAAAGGACAGACCCTGGGGAGCGTTTTTGTTGACCAGAACTTAAATGGAAAGTTTGACGAGAACGAACCGGGATTAAGCGAAATCATACTGAAGCTGGGCGAAAACCTGGCGTCCACCAATTCCAGCGGGAACTTCGCATTTCCACCTGATGAACCAGGATGCTATGACCTCCAGCTCGTGAAGCTACCGGGGGATTACGTGTCTATGAAACCAACCACCCAGACCGTTTCTCTCAAAGCCGGAAAGCGAATCCAGGTAAACATTCCAATATCGAAGGCAGCTAAGGTCACGGGTAAGGTGATCCGCTTGCCGGAGCCCACTGACGGAGAACAGCCAGACAATCATGGTGCACTAACTTCAGAGACCGAGAATGGAAAGCAAACATTGCCCGAAGTCGGCCTGAGATTAGTCGGCGAAAAAAGAAGCTACTATACCAGAACAGGAGGAGGCGGTAGGTTTCGATTCAGGCGATTGCGGCCCGGCGATTGGAGAATCGACGTAGACAAGGATACCCTGCCGACCAGGCATTACCCTAAGAGAGAGAGGATACGGTTCAAACTCGCCCCTGGCGAGGAAAAGCAACTACAAATCATAATATTTGAAGAAGAACGAGAAATTCAGTGGCTGGACTGATCTACCATTCGATGTTTGTGCAATTTTCTTGTCAACATCAACAACCGACCATTTTACCCCACAACGATAGCCGGGGCATTCTTGGCCCAGTGTGGAGCAAGTTTGAAGTGTTGAGTGATGCTTGATTGTATCCAGCAGGCGGAGCTCCCACGCTCGGCCGGAGGTTTCGCTTACAACATTTCGCATGAGCATGGGAGCTCATGCTGCTAAATTTGTTGAAATCACGTCTCGCCTGAGTACGGAGATTAAGCCCCGGCACAGTGACCGGGGCTGCTTTGTTGTGCAGGCAGGGTGACTCGGCCC
>CAZTJJ010000059.1:0-7120 GCA_964614065.1 uncultured Thermotogae bacterium | reverse complement strand
GGGTTGCTTTGTTGTGCAGGCAGGGTGACTCGGCCCTGCCGGAATTAGCACAACATCCCCCGATCGCATTTTCGTCTAAAATCTCCCGAATTAGGTATAATATAAAGTAGTAACCAATATAAACAAATGGTTACCGATGTAATGAATCGTTTAAGGGAGAATTATGATGCGGCAAAAAGTTTTCGTTAAAAAAATTCTACTAATTGGCATAATAATTGTCGCACTCAGTTTTTCCATCCTGCCTGCGTTCGGAAGCGACAGCGTTTCACACAAAATAATTGTCAAAATACCAGTAATACAAGCTATGAGCATTGAAACAAGAAATGCCACTTCGTCAGGTGAAGAAGTCGTCACCCGATATGAGGTTCCAAACCCCTCGGACGAAGACCTTGCCCGTGGATACGTGGAAAACGAAGACGTGGCGACTCTGGCAGTTACCTCAAACGTCGATTGGAAAGTAACCGTCAGAGCCAAAAACCGTTACTTGGGAACCAGTTACGACGGTACTTACAAAAAGCCGGTATCTGATCTTCTTGTTAGATGTATCGGTGGATACGAACCAGTTACCACCCACTCGAAAGTAATAGTAGAAAAAGAGCCAGGTATTTTTAACTTAGATTTGGACTACAAAACAAAGTTCCATAGACAGGAGTACAAACCGGGTCCTTACGACGCAACTCTCGTTTACACCATCTCATCCAGAGCATGAGAAGGTCTTTCGGGTTAACAAGCTAGCCTGAATTGACTTCCTTCGTTCCTCCCAATTGACCTGCAATCATTGAAAGTCACCAACAGCACTTGTTTTCTTGGATAACAACGATGCGGTAGCGATGATAAAGGTTACTACCTTTTTCCACGCGTTCGTTCCGGTAAATGGGAAGTTTCTCTGACCCCTAAAAAACTTCGGTCATTGGTCGGGGCTTTCCAATATGGAAACCCTGAGCGTGGTCCGATCCGTAGTTTTTTACCATTTCCAATGTTTTCTCGTCCTCCACAAACTCGGCAATAGTTTCTTTATCCAGCTTGTGAGCGACATCCACGATAGATTGAACTAGATCCTGGTTCATTGAATCCTGCGGCAGGTTCTGGATGAAACTGCCATCGATTTTCAGGTAGTCAACGGAGAGTTGCCTAAGATAGTTAAAGGAAGAGAATCCCATCCCAAAGTCATCAAGGGCAAATTGACTCCCTTTGGATTTCAGGGTGGAGATAAAGTTATTGGCCGAGTTTATGTTGCTCACTGCGGAGGTCTCTGTCACTTCAAACAGGATATTTTCGAAATTATAATCGTCCAGCGATGGATCATTTTTTAGCCACTGCAATAACTCATGGCTGGTTAAAGATTGACCCGAAAGGTTTATAGCAAACTGCCGTTTCGGGGAATCATCGCAACGTTCAGCCAGCGTTTTCAACGTTCTCTTAACGACCCACTTATCGATGTCCCTGCTCAAGCCAAATTTCTCGGCGACGGGAAGAAAAGCGCCGGGAGGAATTAAATTCTTGTCTTTATTTAACATCCGAATCAATACCTCGTAATGCGATATTCTCTCGGAACTAAGCTCGAGAATCGGTTGAGCGTAAAGGACGAAATTGTTTCGCTTTATGGCTTTATCTATTTTCCTGACCCAGTTGAGCCTCGATTTGATCTCCTGTTGGTCCTGCGCTTCGGGGTTGAAAACTTGGAGTTGGTTTCTACCCGCTTTCTTCGCACTGGTCAGCGATATACCTGCTTTTGCCAGTAGTTCCTCAGCTGAGTGTCCCTGGTCGGGAAACAGGGACATGCCAGCGGATACGGATATCTGTAGCTTGCTCCCACTAATTGCAAACCCATGTTGGCGAATGGAACGAAGAAGCTCTCTAGCGCTGTATGTTGCCTTCCTCGCACCGGTGTCCGGAAGTAGCACGAGAAACTCATCCCCTCCGAACCGTGCAATTGTCGCATCCTTGTCGAGAAACTGAACGATGAGATTAGAAAGATCCTCTAGAAGTCTGTCTGAAAAGTCAACTCCGAAGCTATTGTTGATGTCCTTGAATCTATCTACGTCCAGAAGCAATACCGCGGCTGATTCATTGTTCTCTTGGCACTGTCCGAGATATTTTCTTAGCTCTATATGGAACTTAGAGTGGTTCATTAATCTGCCGGGGACATGGGCATATCTTTCGTTTGCCCGTCTTAACGAAACAATCGCCCCGAGTATGTTGTCATCTATATCTCGAAGTGGCCGGGAGACGTAACTTACGGGGATACTGGAGCCGTTTTGTGCCCAGATCGCCTGGTCAACTCTGATCGATTCACCTGTGCACAGGGTTTTCTCAATTGGACGGGTTGCGGGGTCATTAGTATCCCTGTCGCTTTTTGACGAACGAAGATTGGAATAAATAATCTTTCCGACTGGGTTCTCTCTGACTAATTGTTTCTTTGCTATCCAGTTTATGTGAGTTATTTTTCCAGATTTGTCGATTACAAATACGCTCTCTCCAACCTTATTTAAAATGGTAGACTTATTGACATTACTTTTTTCGAGTATTTCTTCCAACACAAACCTCCTTCTAATAGCGACGCATTTTTTTATGTGGTATCTCTTGGCCAGCTACAAAACACCTAATAAAGTATAACTGCCATGAAATTAATCCAGGTGATTTTTGTCTGACCTGCAAAAGAAGATAATCCTTCACGAAAAGGATTGCTAAGGGGTTTCCTGATGATCCGGGAAACCGGCTGAACTGGCTTCTGGTGAAAAAATAGAATATCCCTCCTATTTGCTTTCTGTAACAGTTTCGGGAAAATTTTCTGTAAGGCCTATAATTATCAAGAGGTGATGATAATGTTCGTAGGAGATCATATGACGGCCGAAAAGCTGATTGGAGGCTTAAAAACTGTATCCCCGGACACGCCGATAATGGAGGCATGGCATGTTTTAAAAGACAATAACATCAGGCGACTTCCGGTACTCGAGGAAGAAAAACTTGTGGGCATAGTAACTGAAGGAGACCTTCAGGAGGCGAAGGCTTCTGATGCGAGTAGTCTGAGTATCTACGAGCTCAATGAATTGTTGGATCAACTCACGGTCGACCAGGTAATGACTGATCACCCCATTACAGTCTCTCCTGAGGAGACTTTGGACCGAGCCGCCCTGCTCATGCGTAGAAATAAGGTTGGTGGGTTGCCCGTGTTGGACGATGGAGAATTGGTTGGTATCATCACAGAGTCCGATATTTTTGACACTATCATTGAAGTCCTGGGGTTCAGAGTCGGCGGGGTCCGCATGACTATTTCGGTAGAAGATCGACCAGGAGCTCTTATCAAAGCGTTAACGCCTGTCAGCGAGTATGGGAATCTCCTCAGTATTGCCTCTGAAAGGAGCGGAGAAAACAACAGGATTACCATACGGATAGCGACCGAAAACACTGAAGCCCTTAAGGAATGCATGGAAGAGGCGGGAGTTGAGGTTATCGACGTTCGCTGAACCCACGAAAGCGTGAAACCAGGATAGTTTACCCTTGTATCTTGATATGTACGAGCCCGTTGCAGTCTAAAAGGTGTACGCTCAGTACGCTGGTGTTCTCCCATACATGTTATATCTCTGTCTTCATAGATTTCTTGACAGAAAAATTGATTTCGTATAGTCAAGAACCCCGCCCCAAGGTGCTGGGCTAATTTTGGTCAATATTTAGATTTTTAAATGAGCGTTAATGGAGATATAATTAATTAGAGGAGTGATCGACATGAAATATAATGGTTATTTACGGGTCGCATTGACGCTTTTAGTAGCCCTTTGTTTAAACCTGGTAGGGAACGGCATTATCGTACAATCTGCCCTTCCTTCTATATCTTTGTGCGATTACATTAGACCGGAAACTACTTACCAGGACCTGGGCTTAAGCTTTAATTACCTTTTTTACGACGATCCCAACATAAGCACGGAAGGTGACATAAGTAAAGGTAGCGCTTCCGGTAACTACTCCTACATTTACTCAAATCCCGACTATAGTATCAACCTCAATTCTGACGCCACTATTTCCCTAAGCGATTCGGACCTGGCTTACGACGCATATGGAGCAGGTCGCTACAATTTTTACCCGATCGAGAACGATCTCTTCGCCTTCGGCGGGCTTCGGGTAGACTTCTCCGATGGTTTTTCTGAAATCGCCGGGGTAAGAGCAACCACAGGTACTGGTTATGGGCGATTCAAAAACGTAACTCCCTTAGTGAAATCAGTTTTGATTAACGAGATGCTGTATAGAAGAGATGTCATCTCAGGAAACTTACCTACAGAGACTCTCAAACAAATAGCTCAGGTGATTGGAGCAATCGACCCAGAAACGGAAATAAAAAAGGTGGTTAACGAGATCGTCTCTCTCATTGAAGAAAACCTTACCGGAGAAGTCGAAGAACTGGGCCCTATCGAGGTCCTTCGGACTCGTGAGTTAATTGAAAAAAGGATCGATCAACGGCTCTGTGGCTGGGAAGTGCGGGGAGGAATAGCTTATGAAATCCTCGATCCACAGGGCGAAAAAAGAGACATTTTGGTCGACGCCGCAGCCAGATACGCCCAGCCTTTCACGCCTTATTCCCAACTCCTTATGGAAGTAGACTTTGCCTCAACGTTTCAAATAACTGAAAACTTTACGGTGAAGGGCTTAACAAATTATACCCACAAGTTCAGTGAAAACTTTGATACTGAATTCGAATATTCCATACTTTACCAACAGGGGGAAGTGGACTCATTTTACCATCAAAACTTCTCCACCAACGCAGAAGTACAAGTAAGTACGAACTTGACAGCATCAGCCAACTTTACTTTAACCCTGGACACGAGTTATGAAGAGATGGCAAAGGAAATAACGGTGGGACTTTCCTACGACATGTTGTAGGTTATGGTACCACCTATGTTAGTTTTTCTTGTTTACCTAACGGAGATTCACAGAACATCGCGCTCCCGGATATCCCCAGTTACGCTCAAAGGATAAACGTCGCCGCACCGGGTTTACATCAATTTAGAAAATACGATGAACCCAGCCAGGCCAACGCCCAGCAAAAAGGCCACTAATGAATGTTGCTTTTCTACCGATCTCGCTTCCGGCAACAGGTGAGATGCCGAAATATAAATCAGCACACCGGAAGTAAAACCCAACAACAATCCCAGGCTGGAAGAACCAACCTTGTCAATAAATGGGAAAGCAATAAAAGCACCAATAGGAGTAGTTAATCCTGCTACCAAAAAGGCATAGACCATGGCTGTCCTTTCCCTTACTTCCCCCTTTAACAAAGCAGTATAGGTAATAATTCCTTCGGCAAATTCGTGGATAACCAAGCCCAAGCCAGCAAGTACCCCAAGTAAAACTGATGCCTTGAAAGTCACCACGTAAATCACCCCGTCAACCAAGGAGTGTATACCGATTCCTTCAACTGCCGTGATCCCAAAAGCAAGCGGGTCTTCATGCGTTCTATAACGAATTATTTTGTTGCTAAAAAACATAAATAAGAACCCGGCGAGAGCCCAAAATCCGGCGTTTGCGTTTTTCTCCAATGCGTTTGGCAAGGACAACATTAGAGGAGTAGAAATGAGCATGCCCGCCGCGAGGCAAATGAAATACATCTTTGCCTTTTGAGCCCACTCTTTATACAAGAAAATTGTTAGTATTCCTAAACTATTGACGAACGCCGCAGAAAGTGCAAAACCGACTATCCAAATAAAAACGTTATCAGGTCCCATATTTCACCTTCCCGGGAACTCAACCCCCTGGTTTGAAAGAAGTAAATTTTCGTATAAACCATACCTTGCGAAAATTCTCTCACGAAGTCAAGTCCATTATTATATCTGACTACCACTCACGCATCAAAATAGAATAGCGGAATACCGCGGGAAAGGAAAGGAAAATATAGCTGAACCTGCGTTGTGCGATTTGCTCCCCCAACCAAGTTCTACTTAAGTGTACAAACGAACTTAATTATTCTTTGACAATCGCTTAGCTTAGGTACGAGATAGATCTTGACGATGAGGTGTTTGGGATTCCCTCTTGACACAGTGGTTTTAAACTCGACTTGATTCTATCAAACCTAACGTTTTGTGTCTCACTGTTACTTTTGGACTACAAACCATAGTCGGCCGCTATCTTTCTGCGGTTTGCTCATGCTCTGTGGATCATCCCAGCAGGCAAGCTCCGTAAATCCCACTGCATGCAGCAGGTTTTTAATTCTATTGAGGGGATAGCCACGTTCTTTGTGTAACTCGTCAACCCTTCTCCAGTGTCCATTCACTTTGAAAAACATAATAATGTGAAGACTGGCAATGTTGAGTGCCTGGTCGTACTCTGTCCGGTGAACCTCGAAAATTTTCTCATCGTCCCGCTGTATATAGGAAGGCGGCGTCTGCCAGTTCACTGCCAATTGGTGGATAGTGTTCATATCAAAGACGAAAGACCCCTCCTTTACGAGTGCATCGTATACATTTTGAAAAGTGTTCTTTAAATCCTGTTCGGTGAGTAAATAATTTAAACTGTCGTACCAACTGGTGACAAGGTCAAACTCGGCCTGGAATGGAATATCACGCATGTCACCCTGTCGAAAATCAATCTGTACACCCTCACGGCCAGCGCGCTTTTTGGCCCATCCTAACATCGAGTTTGATTTGTCATAACCGGTGACCTGGTAACCTAATTTAGCCAGGGCTACAGCAAACGTCCCTTCTCCACAGGCAAGATCCAGAACCTTACGTGGATGAAGATTGAATTTCCCCAGTACATCGGGAAGCAACTCCGCCATCTTCTGGCTGTAGTGGGGATATCCGCCCGTGGCATAAACTTCCGCGAATTGATTATATGTTTCCACTGGTGATGCTCCAATTACTTAAATCCTATTTATTCTGCTAGTTTTATATTGGTAAAAATCCCCCGGTTACAGGCCGCGGGATTTAACTCCTGGTTTCTGCTAAACTGTTTCAATCTATGGCCAGCCAAGAACCCCACCCCAAGGGGCTGGGATCTAGGGTTTAGGATTTAGGGGTTAGAGTTCAGTGTTTAGAGTAATAGAAGTGTAGGTTTGTAGTTGCTGGATCCTAAATCAATAAGTCCCTGGCGGCGTCCTACTCTCCCAGTCCGTCTCCAGACTGGTACCATC
>CAZTJJ010000058.1:0-9888 GCA_964614065.1 uncultured Thermotogae bacterium | reverse complement strand
CCCCGCAGGATAAATAATCTTTATATAATTAGTATTGTTCAATATTGTCCTTAATCATTCTTTTGCCTATATACTTTATACGAGTCCTGTTTCTATAGGCTTGAAGGAAAGTGTATCTCCGCCTTAATTTTGGTTTTCCGCCTCACCTGAAATTGTTTTTTAAAATAGTTCATTTTAAGCCACGGGAGTTTTCTCATGCAAAAACCCAAAGTTGATTTTGAAGAGTTACGTGACACTAATACAACGGTATGGCGTGCTGTAGATGTTGAGCCAACTATTATCGACCAACAAGAACGGCTTGTGGAAGGGCGTATCAACACAGATACGATTGACGCTTATAATAGTATAGTGGAGCCATCTGGAGCTATTCTGGACGACTATAAAAATTATGCCTCAGTTTTGTTTAACCATCATTCCGATAATTTAATTGGGAATGCTGTAGAAGTTAAGCAAACTGATAACTTTATTGATTCTAAGTGGCAGTTTTTACCCCCAGGTTATGAATTGGCTGACTACGTCTGGAGGCTTTATAAGGATGGCTGGTTGAACGGTTACTCTATTGGTTTTGTCCCCATGGATTGGGATTATGAAACGATTGATGATGTCGATGTAGTTCGGGTTACTGAATGGGAATTGAAAGAATTTAGTTTAACCTCTGTGCCCGCTAATCCTGAGGCTTTAGCTCGCAATGGAGACGCATTGCAAAATTGGGAGAAGTTAGCCGACAGAACTTCTGGTATGGCTGATACCCCCTTGATGAATAACCTTACCACCCTCAGTACCCCCTCAGATGGTTCGGAAAAAAACACAAAGATTCATGCAATTAACAGAGAAATTCCGCAGGAGCGGTCTAATATGTTGTCTGTTCGCGAAGTAGTTAGTTATCAGGATCTTCCGATAGAAGAAGATGACTGGGATGCTGATGAGGCCGATGCCCGAGTGCGAGAATGGGCGGGAGGCCCCGATAAAGAAGATATTGATTGGGATAAATACTTCAAGGCATTCTTGTGGCGTGATGGAGAAGAACCCGAGAAGTTTGGTTCCTATAAACTTGGTTATGCTGATGTCTATGATGGTAAACTGCGAGCTGTCGATAGTGGTATTTATGCGATTGCCGCAGTTCTCGAAGGAGCTAGAGGAGGGGTTGATATACCCGAGAGCGATGAAGCCGCCGTTCGAAACCAAGTAGAAAAATATTACGACAAAATGGACGAAACGGCACCGTGGAACGAAGATGCAGTGAATACAGAAGATAATAAAGAGGTGAATGACAAGACCATGGATGAACAAGAGCTTGTTAAGCTATTGATAGAAGCATTGGAAGAGAGAGGGCTATTTGAAGATTCCGATGACGCTGAGGAAACTCAGGATAAAGAGGCTGAAAGGATCGTAGAAGAAGTAGGCAAGTTGGGAGATGCGGTAGAGAATCTTGAGGCTATGGAAGAGAACGAGTTTGTAACAAAAGAGGAATTCGAGGAATTAGAGACTAAGGCTAACGAAATCGGCGAAACGCAAGAAGACCTTACCGCAAAGATGGCTAAGTTAGTTAATTATCTATCAGAAAATTAAAAAAATATTTGCTTATAAGAGGTGAATTTTCGTGGGTGACATAGACAAACAGTTGGAAGAAATGGACGAAACGTTTGAAGATTTGGACAAGGACAAGGTTGAAGAGGTTGAAGAAGGAAAGTCCAAAACAATTGGTGATGGAGAAGGTACTCCTAGTTACCGTAAAGGAGAAGATCCCCTAACCTCTCGTGGATTTAGTTTCACTAGGTTATTTAGGGCTCTCGCAACGCAGGACTGGAGCGAGGCTAAGTTGGAGAATGAGGTTAGCACAAAACTCAAGGATGTAGGGTATGATACAAGGGAAGACGGAACCTTGGTTCCGTTCAACTCTGAAGCGGCCTTTAAGATTCACGGTGATGAATTGCGTGACTTTGGTCACGACAGCGACGAATTCATGCAGTTTATGAATAGGGAATATTCCAGCCGTGTAACTACTGAGGGGGATAATGTTGGTTCCCTCGTTGAGCCTGCACAGGCAGACGACTTTATTGAACTGCTCCGTAACGAATCGGTAGTTGAAGAGGCAGGGGCAAGAGTTCTTGATCTGCCCAAATCTGGACAGTTAAACATCCCCAAGATGAAAAATGGGGCTACTGCTTACTGGCTTGCTGAAAATGGGGCTCTAACCAGTTCCGACCTTAACACTGGGGACATTAAATTACGCTCTAAGTATCTTGGGTGCTTGGTGAAGGCTTCAAAACAATCCTTGAGGCATTCTACTCCCTCTCTCGAACAATTGATTAGGGAGGATATGAGTAGGGAAATGGCGCTCAAAGAGGATTACACCTTCCTGTATGGGACTTCTGCTTCTGAGGGAGGCGCAGGTTCGGATATTCCTAGTGGTTTACTAGACTACGATGACAGTATTTACACTACCACTTATGCTCTTAGTGATAAAGACCACATCATCGACATGGATGCCGAGCTTAGTGACGTAACTGCTACTGGTTGGTTAATGAACAAAAAGGAACGAGCCAAGATCTTGAAGATTGAAGATACTGGTGGAAACGCCGTTTTCTTAGGTAACTTCCGCGATGGCGGATCTGCCCCAGGTGAATTCCTTGGCATACCAGTTATCGTCAGTGAACAACTTGACGACGACGACCTATTCCTCGGTGACTTCAGGCAGGCACTAATTGCCAGAGACATGGTTCTTGAGATTACAACCACCGATCAGACTGAGGATGCGTTCACTAAGAATCAGGTTTGGTTCAAGGCCATGCTGGGTGTAGACTTTGGAATTAGACATGAAGAAGGGTTCCTTTACAACGACGCTTCGTAAACTAGATGATTAGAAATTTCTGGGGCGGGATCAGCCTAAATAAAGTTGAACCCCATGAACCAGATGCCCTCCCGCCCTTCCTATATATGATATTAAAAGAGGTGAAATTAGATGGGTATAATGCATGATTTACATGTTGGAACGGAATTAGAAGAGCTGGTGCCTGCGCAGACCACGGATGGCGTAAGCGATGAGACCCAAGTAGATATGGATAATGCCATGGACGGAGCTTACGTGGTAATTTTTGTACATGAGGGTGATACCGCCGCCCACACCGATCTTAAATTGAGCTTACAGGACAAAGCTGAAGACGGAACCTTTTCAGACTATAAGACTATAGATTGTAGTGTGGCTCAAGACGAAAGTGAAGTATATATGGAAAAAATCACTTCTTACGACCAATACATTAGAGCCGATGGGTTTGACAACTCCAGTTCTGATGTTACTGCCTCTGCGGGGATTATAGCGCCACTTCAAGATACTACTTAATAGAGGAGGTAACCTATGGGTATTATGGAAGATTTAAAAGATGCGAGTATAGTTAAAGTATTGGCTACGGCTACAGGTGGAGGTTCGTCCTCGACTTATACGGCTAATATGAGAGAGGCTTTAGATGGTGCAATGGTTGTGTTAGTTGCCAGCCAACCATCTTCTGGTACCGTGATAGATATAGATGATGCCACAAGTCGAGGGGGTAGTTTTAGTAATTTAACCACCCTTACCACTGGTCAAACCACTCTCAGTTCGGATGCCAGTGTTGGTGATACGGTACTCTCTGTGGCCGCGGTTACGAACTTCAGTACTGGAGACATTGTTGAAATAGATGATTCCAACAGTGGGAATACTGAGCAAGCTGAAATAGAATTCGTAGATAGTGATAATAACGAAATCACCCTCAATAAGAAACTCAATCAGGCTTTTACATCAACTTATGGTAGTGTGTATACCGCAGTAAAACGAGAAAAAATATCCAGTTACGATAAATTTATTAAAGCTGACTCTCTTACTGCTAACGATGTAGCCTGTGCTGGTTTCATTATTGCTGGTAAAGAACGTACATAGATAATTACGCTGGGGTCAATGATAAGAGAATGCTCCCTATGCTCCCCCTCTTGACCCCAGCTCTTGTTCAAGAGGTCTGAGGTAATATGCCTTACGCAACCATAGATGACGTAACCAGTGAGTTTCACGGATTAGATTTCGATTCGGAGCTCAAAAAGAAAATTGAGGATTACTTGAAGGAAGCGGGGAGGGTTGTAAGCCAATATGATTTGCTCCTTTTTGGGAGAGTAGATGTGGAAGAGACAGATAAGTTGATTGATTACCACACTCACTTCCTAAATCGTGATGTGCGTACAGGGGCTTATTTGTGGGAAGCTAGCCCTGACAGAGAGCGAGTTATTTCGGATGGTGTTCTACAAGAAGCAGACATCACCGATGTCAGAAGACATACCTTAACATTCGATACCATCTACGGCAGTGTAAGTTTCTCTACGGGAGATCATTACCTGGTAGAGGATGTATCAAGGCGGGAAGAAGCTGAGAAATATAAAGCCTGTGCCTTGTTGTATGCGAAGATGAGATCTCAAGAGAGCCTCATAGACGGTCTTGAGGGGGTAGATGTAGGGGATATCGAGTTAGACTTTGGTGATATTGAAAGTAGCGCTGATGTAATTTCGGCTAATAACAACCCCTTCGAGCAACGATTCCGTCAGATAGTGGGAGCGGGATATTAATGATTAAGGTTACCATGAAAAACATGGAAGGATTGGTGCAACATATCGACAATATCCAAGAGACCTGCCAAAACGGAGTCGAAGTAGGGGTAGGCGTTGGAGTCGGGGTTTCTGAAGAAAAAGCCTTGGCTTCAAGAGTACTAGAACATCGTTGGCATGCCCAAGATCCACGGTCCCCCGAACACTGGGAAACTGGAGAAGCTTATGTGACTTGGGCTTTCGTCGCCCGAACCGCTAGAACTATGGAAGAGGTAGTTTTTCCTGAATTAGTCCCTGAATTACTGGATGCTGGGATCGTGGGAGAAGAATTCTGGCAACAAATAGGACAGGCAACGGTGAAAAAAATGAAAAGTATTATGCATAATGTTGAGAGCCCCCGTAACGCCCCTTCAACTATTAGGCAAAAAGGTGAAAATAATCCCCTTATCGATGAAGGTGAAATGGTAAACTCGGTTTCATACCAACTGTCAGACTCTGATTCCTCAGGGGGCGAAAGTGCTTACCCCGACCAAGTTCCTTTAGCTTTTTAGTTCCCATATATGGGAGATCATGATAAATGCATCTATAACTAAAGCGCTAGATATTGTATGCAAAACTGCCACCCTAGAACGATATGGGTATAGTTTTGATATGAATGGAGAAAAGGTGCTCGATGATACACCTAGCGAGACATACACCATTAAAGCATCTATCCAGCAAACTGACACGAGTCTAGAGTGGCAAGAAGGCGGAGTTAATAGAGTAGAAAATCGAAGTATGTATGTTCATTGCCCGCTCAAAAATGGGAGTGGGGAAGAACTAGACTTTGAACCTGTCGTGCAGGAAAGCAAACAGGAAGGCGAATTTGTGGATACTATTGTTCATAGAGGTAACTACTATGATATTGTCGGAATGGCCAATGACTACCCTGAATACGGATATCAGCATTACATAATTACCCGTGCCTGAAGCCCAAGTCCGAGCCGACCTTATTGATGTTATCATACAAACCCTTACTCATGGGGTAATGAAGCATATTAATAGGGTTTTAGAAGCATATGACTTTGAAGGGGACGAATTACTTCACCTAGAAGAAGACGAGGAAGGTAATCCTATCAATATCGGCAATTGGGATTTCAGACCTATGTCCACTGACCGAACACTAGAAACTGTTCCCCATATACTCATAGGTAGAGTTCTAGACTGGGCAGAGGATAATGTCGGGATGAGTGTTCCTGGTTTTGATTATCAACAGTATAAAGAAAAAGAAGAAGAAACTGATGCTTTAGTAATATCGGAAACTACAGGTGCTCAACCCGATGGCACTTTGTTAGTAGATGGTTTAGTAAATTTCGAACAACAGGGAGTTAGTCATAATCAATGGGTTGGCTTGTTTGATGATTCTGGAGATCTACAAGATAGCTCATTTGTTCAAAAAATAATTTCTCCCCATAAAATCAGGCTTCAAGATGAGCTGTTTTTCAAAACGGCTGGGGGAGAAAACTACGAGATACACCACGCTAGGGTTCGTAGGATGTTCCACACCACAGGGACAGTTATTGTGCGGTTTGTAAGCCACACGGGAACTATGCAAAAAGCTACTCTGGTAGGACATGCAATGCGTAGATACTTCGAGACAATTATGGCTGATGATGATTTAATAGAGGTTGAGCTAAAAAAGAGAAATGAGGGTGAGCTACCTGCTTGGGCATTCGTCGAAGAGGTAGGGAGAACTCTCAACACTTCCGATTTACTCACCGATAATGAAAAAACACGAGGTATTCAGCACAGAAGGGAGCTACAAGTTTCGCTGAAAGCGACTGAAAACTTGCATCGTCTTGACCCCGCAAGTGAAATTCAGTTCGGGGTTAAGATGAAAACTTAATTCCTCTGAGGGGGAGGTTATAATGGCGGAAGTTGCTGTACTCAAAGATATGACGGATGTGGATTATGATAGACATTTTTTGGGGATGAGCGTAACGATTGCCAATAAGGAAAGAGTAGTGCTCGATATAGATGATTTTGAGGCCTTGAATAAAAATTGTGTTAACTTCCAGCAAATGACTAATCCGCCCCATGGTGGTGGAGAACCCCATATAAGAATCACGGGTAGTGCCTCCGATGGAGGCGTAGTCGTTAATGCCAAAGGATTAGGAGAACCAACATTATTTACCGCCCCCAGGGTGAGATTGAAGGCCGATGGTAAAACAAAAGTCTCCAAAGGTAACTTTAAGAAATTAAAAAAAGATCCTCGGTTTCAAAATTTAATAGAGGCAAATGATATAAAGTTCGTTGGTTGGAGTTCAGAATAATGCGATTTTGAGGTGAAAATTTTATGCCTATAAGCAGTCGTGTAGATGTAGACGTAATTGACCAGTTTCCGACTGATACGGTTCCATCCCTTTCTATTCCAGTTGTACTTGGTACGTCAGGGATTGCCGAAATCAAAGATGAAATATTTGTAATGGAATCTGCTGAGGGAATTCCTGATGCTGTTGATCCTACTTATAAGGAGTATCAGGCGCTTCAGGCGATATTTAGCCAAAGCCCCCATGCGGATAAAGTATATTTGTATGAAATTGATAGAGATGATTATACCCTGGCGGAGTTGACTACTGGATCTGGTGGTACTGAAATTGTTTGGCGCAGTAGAAATGAGGGAGACCCAGCAACTAATGTGCAAATACACATCGATCCTCAGGACGACTACCACGAAGAAGATGTAGAATTCTATAAATCTCTCTGGTGCCTCTCTACTGGTACCGCTGAATATAATCCATCTTCAACCAGTAACACTGACTTCAGGGTTATTAGCAAACAATCCGATTACAATCAAATCTATCGCTTAGAAGTGACAAGTGGTGCCGAATTAAATATAACGGTTACTGATTCCGACGCAGATGGCGAATTAGATAAACTTAACATCCAGGTTAACTCCACCTACGGCAACACCCCAAATGAAATTGCTGATGCGATTAATAATCATAGCGAAGCTTCGGCACTGTTTAAAGCTGAAGTGGGCGGAGACGGAACAGGCACATTCGATACTACCATTAGTGAAACTGACATTCCGTTTACCGTGCGTGCCATACCCGAAACCGATAATAACGGCGACGTTGTATCCACAGCTACCGAGGTCGCAGATGCTGTAAATGATAGCGAGACAACGGATGCTCCACTTGTTGTTCACGCTACCTCTGATGGTGGTTCTGTCGTTTCTTCAACTGGACCTAGCAACCTGGTTGAGACTTCTAGTTCTCCCGCAGAACTCGCACGGGCCGTAGATAAGATGATGGAACAATGTGAGGAAGACCAGATTGAAAAGCCGTATTTCTTGATTGCAACTACCTATGGTGACGAAGCGAAAACAGGTGAGGTTGACGGAGATAGAGGAGAGCTTGCCGATGCTGTGGGAATGAGGCGCATGATTTATGGTACTAGTAATCGAGATAGTGAATCAGCAACCGATGCAAGGGTTCTCGCTAATACCATGGCTTCTTCTAGGGCGTTTGTCTTTGCTTACAAGTCTGACCTTACTACCGAACGAGAATGGCCCGAGGCAAGGTTAATTGGTAAGTGGTCTGGTCATGACATCAGTGATGGGGTCTTGTTCGACACGATGTGGAGTCCACTGCAAGGTCTGCCCAATACCACATATACCAGCACTGAACAGAATAGATTAGAAGATGACGCTCCGCTTAACTCGGCCGCCTTTACGTACGCAAAAGCTAAGGACACTCCTGTAGTGACTGGTTCCTGGAGCACAAGTGGGGAATACTTGGACTGGCAACAGCAAAAGGACTTCATAGAAATTTATACTGAGACCGCTGTTGTATCACTGCTTACAAGTAGAGCTTATGTACCTGGCGATAGTCGTGGGATAGCTGAACTTGAAACTACAGTTGAGGAAGCATTCCGTCACCTTACTAGCCTTGGAATTATAGGAATTAAGGAAACAGATGGCGGAGAAGTCCCGATGTATAGTCTCGACTTTCCGAGTTTAGATGAATGGTCTACAATGGAAAGAGCGTCCCGACACTTTATTGCAACCGCTAGGATCTCGCCTGCTTGGGCAATCGAGCAATTTTCTCTAACAATTTACGCCACGTTAGATACCGATGAGTTCTAATCATTTCCTTAACTGATTTATACGGGCGGGGGATCTACCCCCGCCTTCATTGTCTTATAAAAATAATATAGAGGTGAATCTTGATGCCAAAACAAGCAGCTCCGATCACATATGATCCTTCAAAGATAGTTGTACACATTAACGGAGAAACATTTGTAAATATAAATTCAGCAGAAGCAAGCCCTATTGAAGGTGAAGAATGGCAAAGTAACAGAGCTACCACAGGTGCTAGAGGATGGGTACGTACACCTGAATGGGGTGGAGAGTTAACTATTGAATTTTCAGGTAACCTTCCACCTGGAAAAAGGCAATCCTTACGAAACCTAATGGATATTTCGCATGAGGTTACTGTTAATGATAAATCGGGTACCAAAGATGGTGTTACATTAACTGATGCAAAAATAGTGAGCGAACCCGACTTCAGTAGAGACGACTCCGAGGCTACCTTCGACGTCACATGGCAAGGCATCCACGCACAGTGGGGAGGCTAAACTTCTTAACCTAATCTAATTTAAAAGGGGGAGTTATTATGAGCGATATTAATGAAGATCAACCACAAGACCCAAAAGAGTTACAGAAAAAGCAGGAAGGAAAAGAACAAGGTTCTGGTAACAGTCAAAGTCTTAAGAATCTAGAACAAAATGGGGAAGAATTAAAGCCTGGGGATGAACAGGAATGGGAGCACGAAGCATTTGATAAAACGCTAACCTTTATCATGCCATCGGCCCTGGAATATCGTAGAGCGATTCCATCGGAGGGAGTTTCGGGTCGAGATGACGGTACTATCGAATTCAAGCCATCAATTGTTGATCCGTTGCTTGAAGATTTTGTAAGACCAGCTCCAGAACTAGAGGAAATGACTCCCGCGGAGTTGTATGCATTAGAAACAGCATTTTTCAACTTTATCAAATCCTTTCGCGGAGAATCGGAATCTAAAACAGGAAGTTAAAGACAATTGGTGGTTCTGGCGACCACTCGCCAACGGAACACTCTCACTCGCAGAATTAATGGGCCCTCCGCCCTATGAAACTGGCTATCCCGTCACAGTCATCCTCAAGGCAAATCACGCCATCGATATCAAGAATAAACGGGAGATGGAAGCGGTTGAATCCGCCAAGAAGAAAGCTTAGAATAAATTAAGGCTTCTCCTAAAAACCCCTCAAGGAGCATCAATTTGAGACACAAAAAGACAC
>CAZTJJ010000057.1:0-10092 GCA_964614065.1 uncultured Thermotogae bacterium | reverse complement strand
AACCAGCCGATTCATCCCCCCAGCAAGCTGCGGGGCTTTCTCGGCAAGTTTTGGTCAAGACGGATTATAAAATATTATTTCATCTTTCGCTAATCCAACTACAACCAACGAACTTAATACAGTAAGAACAATCAAGGAAAGGCCAAAAATATTATGCTAGATAGCCTTCTATTGCGCATGGATACACCTATTCGTTTTGGAGACTCAACTCCTTCTCCAATTTGTTCGTCAGGCGGGCGGAGGAATTCTCTCAGCAAGTTCATATTCGGAACAAATTGAGGTGAGAAAAGCTACTCAGAAGAGGTTAGCCACAACCGGACTCTATCAAGCAAAACTGCAAAAATAATGATAAATCCAATAACTATTCCCTGCAAAAAGGAAGAAATACCCATTAACACCATGGCGTTCCGGATTACACCCATTATCGCAGCGCCCACCAAAACCCCGGCAACTGATCCACGACCGCCGGCTAGACTTACTCCTCCAATAACTACGGCCGCAATAACGTCCAGCTCGTCGCCACGCCCGTTGCTGGCGTCACCTAGTGAAAGGCGAGAAGTTAAAAGTATCCCCGACATGGCTGCAATAAATCCACTGGCCGCATAGGCAAACATTTTAATGCGGTCGACACTAATCCCGGTCAGTGCACAGGCCTCTTCATTACCACCAATTGCATAAATAGCGTGGCCCAGCGGGGTTTTTCTGAGGAATACCCATCCCACCAGGACCATCAAAAGCATGTATATCACTGGATTCGGAATACCCGCGATAAAACCTGAACCAAGTGAAATAAAAAGATCTTCTTGAGGACCAAACGAAGTGACCGGTATACCCTGAGTGATAAACAAACCTGCACTGTAGGCTATGGATAACATACCCAGAGTAGGAATGAGCGGAGGCATGTTGGCTTTGGTGACCAATATACCACTAAGCAGACCTGCTACAGCTCCCGAAAGCAATCCAATCGTTAGGGCCAGCCATAGAGACATCCCATTATGTAACAACCACCCGGTCAAGATTCCAGAGAAACCCATTAAAGAGCCTACCGACAGGTCGATTCCTCCGGTTAAGATCACTAGAGCCTCTCCTACGCCGGTGGCTGCGATGAAGGAGAAACTACGGGCAACACGAAGAAGATTGCTAATCCGCCAGAACCGGGGAGCAAATATTCCAATCAACAGAAACAAGAGGCCAAAAGCCACAGTAATTCCGAATTCGTAAGAGTGAAGAAACTGAGATAAGGTAAACTGATACCAGGAATTCAGCCCGCCTTGGCCAGGTTGACCGTCCGAGCTTTGACTGTTAACTTTCTCGTTACTCAAATGGTCTCCACCTTGTTGGGTTACTCAGTCTTGCGGCGTCGTTTACCGCTGATAATCAACTCTAAAACATCGTCTTCTGTTACCTCGGAGGTAGTAACTGTTCCTACCAATTTCCCTCTTCGGAGGACGCTGATCCGATCTGTTACTCCAAATATCTCCGAAAGTCGGTGGGTAATGATGATTATAGAAACCCCTTGCTCCCTTAGGCTCTGCGCCAGGGACAGAACGTGATCGGAGGCTTCCGGCGAAAGGTTGGCCGTGGGCTCGTCCATGATTAAGACATCTGGATCAAATGAAATGGCCCGGGCTACGGCCACCGTTTGACGCTTTCCTCCAGAGAGTGTAGCAACCTCTTGATCCAGGGACTGGATAGATATCCCCATTCGATCCAAAACGCTATGAGTTTTGTTTTTCATTGCCGCACTGTCAACAAACAATCCCCACTTTCTGGGCCACCTGCCCAGGAGTACATTTTCGGCAACCCCCAGGTTATCGCAGAGGGCTAAGTTTTGATAAATGATTTCTATTCCCAAGTCGTGAGCGTCATGGGGATTGTCGATCTGCACGGGCTCTCCGCGGTAGTAAATCTGTCCCTTAGTTGTACTGTAAGCCCCAATTAGGATCTTCATTAGAGTTGATTTACCCGCCGCATTGTCTCCAACCAAGCCCAGGATCTCGCTTTCTCTCAAAACAAAATCCACATTGTCCAAAGCAGTCAATCCACCAAAAGTTTTTGTAATCCCTTCCATCCTAACAATAGCCGAGTTGATGGAATCTTGGTATTTTGAATTCAAGGCTACTCCCTTAAAGAATAACGGCAAGGGCATCAGCTGCCCCTGCCGTTTATCTATACAAAGACCTGCAAATTAGTCATTAGTCGGGCAACCGATAGACCCTCTCGGAGTGTTCAATGAATTCGTCCACGTTGGACGGATAGGCCACCGGCAGGTCAGTTGGATAATAGTCTTTCTTCAATTCTTTTCCCTCTACGACCTTTTGATATAAAAGCTGAATGGACTTATATCCCATATCGTAAGGCCTTTGCGCTACCAGGGCCGTCACTTTCCCCTCCTGCATAAGCTCAAGTTGTGCGGGAAGGACATCAAAACTGATTATGGGCAAATCTCCTGATTTAACGTCTTCCATTCGGTCACCCAATGCTCCTTCGTAAGCTGACTTACCAAATAGTGCCCAGCCACCGGACATGAAAATGCCAGCAATATCGGGATGGGCTGTTAAAATATCACCCAGATAATCATTGGCCTTCTGGGTGTCATCCTCGCTGGGGAAAGGAGAACCCTTTATTTCGGTGTAAGCTCCCTCGGGAAGAGCATTCAGCACACTCTTAAACCCGGCAATACGCTGATTTAAGTTATTTGCCCCGAGTGTACCTGTAATCACGGCATACTTGCCCGATTCCACTGCGTGAACAAAGGCAATTCCGGCCTGCACTCCAGCCTGGTAATTATTCGTACCCACAAACGCCAAGCGATTTCCATCCTCTGCCACGTCTGAATCCCAGGTAATAACGGGAATACCTTGCTCCATCGCACGATTGACTACTGGCGCTAACGCATCACCATCGACAGCGGATAGAGCAATTCCATCTACGCCTTTCGCGATTAAAGACTCCACCACGTCAATCTGATCTTTCACCTTAGTTTGGCTCGGGCCGGTATAGTTAACCTTAACCCCTAATTCCTCGCCCGCCTTCAGAGCACCCAGACGAGCAGCGTTGAAGAAGGGATTGTTAACGGCTTTTGGAACAATAGCAAATTCGTAATTGTCCTCAGCGGACACTACCGTATTGGAAAATGGTAATGCTAGAAAACCAACGGCTAGAATCAAGACGATTAGACCATAAAGCGAACTTTTATACAAATAATTCATAGACACCTCCTATGAACAATAAACCGCAATTACGGCCAATCTGACATAAAGATTAGCCCACTTACCGACTAACAAAATATTACCATTTCTGTCAAAAAGTGCAAATAGTGGAACTTCTAGAAACAGACTCTGGAATGAACATACTGGCTCTTCAAAGGTATTAAGACATACAGGAGTTGATCTAATTCTCTTTCAAGACCCCCTCAAGGTTAAGTCCCTCCAGGAAAGGAGTATATTTGCTCATCGAATGTAGCTTATGCCTACTATCCAGATCTCGAAGGAAACTTTCCGCCCAGGACGAAAGATCCTCGGTTTTCACTTTGTTCCTGAGCTTGCTCCATCTTGCCTCCTTCTCTTCTTGAGACATCTCTATCGCGGTCTTGATTGCCCTCGCCACCTGATCCGCATCGTAAGGATTCACCTGAATAGCTTCATCAAGCTGTTCACTGGAGCCGGCAAATTCTGACAGAATAAGAACTTTTGGGTCTTTGTTTGCTGCTATAAATTCCTTGGAAACCAGATTCATTCCATCAAGTCCCGGGGTTACCAATCCCACGTCGGCTGCTCGATACTCAGCAATGAGATCCTTCTGGGGGATTCCTTTCCAGAAGAGACTGATCGGTGACCAATCGTGATTACCAAACATCCCGTTAAACTCAGATACACCCTGATTGATCTCACTTTTTTCTCTTTGATATTCTGAGATTTCCGTCCTGCTGGTTGGAGTACGCTGGATCATACTGACTCTCTCCCCATAGTCCGGGTTATCCCTGACGAACTTCTTAAACGCGCGAATTCTCTCCGGTATCCCTTTTGTATAGTCCTGACGGTCCACGCCAAGTATTATCTTTTCCGAATTATACTTTTCCCTTATTTGAATCTCTTGACCATCCGTGTTGGTACCGTCGAAGAACTCGTAATCAACACCCAGGGGATAAGCTTTGACTTGAACGTCTTGAGCATCCAGCGTAAAGCTCATAGAATCCCAGTTAAATTTGGCCCCACTTTCTTCAGCACAACGCAACAAATTCTCCGCGTATTTATCCAAATGTAGACCAATCAGATCAGCGGCGGCCAAACCCTCTATTATCTTCCCTCGATGTGGGATCTTTCCGAAGTTTTCCCAGGGAGGCCAGGGTATATGCCAGAAGACACCTATTTTTGCGTCCGGTATTTCGTTCCTGACCAATCGAGGGACTAAAGCAAGATGATAATCGTGAACCCATATGGTGTCTCCGGGTTCGTAAGCATCTATGACTGCCCTCGCATACTCCTTATTACAGGGAAGATAACCTTCGGACCAGTACATACCTTCTTTCTCCAGATCCGCCTTGGTGGGAAAAGAATGAAATATTGGCCAGAGAATCCTGTTGGCATAGCCACGATAGAAGTTTTCATACCTAGCCGGTGGAAAATCGAGCCTTTTTAAACTGTACCGCTTCTCCTCGGGAACTTCGGGAAAATCGGGAACCGAAACTTCTCCATCAGAATTTAAGACGTCGAAATCACGTTCACCTCTTCCATAAGCTATCCAGATACCCCCGGTCTCCCTCATTTGAGGGTTCATTGCGGTAGTTAATCCGCCTTCAACTTCGTTACAAATTGTTTCCCCGTCGTTTCCAGCTTCATGTTTATATGGTTCGGCATTGGAAACTGCGATCATTTTTCCTTCTTGGTCGTTCATGTCAACCACCCCGTTCAGAAAGGCTTTTTAAGTTCACCTTCTTGAATCCAACAAAAGTGTGGTTATTATCATTGACTGCGGCAGCAGTCGGTGATTTAGAGTAAAAAGGATTTAAAGTTAAGGTTAATTAAGAAAGGTAGAAACAAGTTTAACCTCGTTAACAATGCTTCGAAAAAGAAAAGATCCACAAAATCCACCAAAATGTCCTAATCGCAATCGTACAGAAAACTACTGCTTAAGGTAAATGGCATATTCTCGTGATCTCGGTTTATGCCACACAACGTAGCCAAACGTTCCACCTCCTGGTCCACTTTCCACTAAAATCCAGAGATTTAGAACACGTTAGCAGATTCGCTTAAGCTCTACTAAATTGTTTAAAAATCACCCCTCTTTTTCAAGCCAAATTCATCCTTCTGACCTTATCCTAGCCTTCAGGGTTATATCCGTACCGGCCAATGCTTTGGAAACCGGGCAGTTTTCCTTGGCCATCTGTGCATGTTTTTGGAATTCTTCCTTATCAATTCCGGGCACGGACGCTTCTGTAATCAGATTTATTCCAGTGATCGCAAAGTCGCCACCGATTACGTCCAAGGATACCTCGGCCTCGGTAGAAATTTCTTTGGGCTCATATCCTCCCTCAGCAAGGATGTTGGCTAAAGCCATGGAGAAACAACCGGCGTGAGCGGCCCCAATAAGTTCTTCGGGATTGGTTCCTTCACCTTCCTTAAACCTGGAACGAAACGAATACGGACTCTCGAACAGTCCACTACCCAGTTTGACCGTGCCCTCTCCATTTTTCAGTTTACCTCGCCATAAAGCATGTGCTTTTCGCTTTTTCATCTGTCACCTCTCAGCAATAATGATTAGTCTACTTCTATTTCCTTCTCGCTCTCCCATAGACCGTGGAGGTTACATTTTGCTCGCCCTCTCAAAGGGTGGGCGTGATCCAACTTTACTGTGGTCTTCATAACGTAATGTGAGTGCTCCGGTGTCAAATCCAATCGTGCAAGGAAAGTATCACCGGAGTAGAGCTCCATCCATTCGATAAAATGACCAATTTCGTTGGGATGCTCCTTGTATTCACCAACTCTTAGGGTCACTTCGAATTCTTCACCCTGTTTTACTGAATTCGGACCGTCGATAATTACCGTGTGTTTTTTCTCCAACGCAGACATTTGGTCAGGCTCTTCAACACTTGGTGTATTCACGCCACAAAAAAGGTCTTCTTCGCAAGTCTGATTTGACATTTTATTACCTCCGTTTTATATAAATTATTATAACAAACTCCCTTTCGCTAATATTTTCTTCCCGCTGTCTCCTGGAATTCCTTACAATTACCTTATTCGCCCTGACCCAAAACTAACATACCAAAAGTAGGTGACTCGAGCGGAAGTTACTGGGTAGAGCCCACTGATAGCAAAGACCTCGGACCGTTATAACCATCAGCAAGGGAAACTCAGAAGGTAGGATCTTCTCCAAACATGTTCCCAATTGATGTGTACAGCGAAACCTTGAAGTTGATAAGATTTTCGGGAGTGATTACCATATACTGTGGTAATAGAGTAGTGGTGCCAAATTCTGAACATGAACAAGGAAAAAAAAGACCAACTTGCAGACATTCGAGACCAAATAGCCTTAACTGACTTTGCCCCCAAAGCGTTTGAGCAGTTTCCCGCCAAAGTAGCGATATTAACTCCGGATTTTCGTATCGCCTGGATGAATGAAGAACTCAGGGAAGCTATTGGATCGGAAAGGATGGGCGAGAAATGTTTCAAAGTGTATCAAAACAACCCGGAGAAGTGTAAGGATTGTCCACTAAGCCAACCCCCTCAAAAGGGAGCTACGCAGAAAGTTATATGCGAAGGGGCTTTGGAAAACAGAATCATTGAATTTGCCCACAAATCCATCTCTATAGGCAAAAACCAGTTCATCCTGGAAGTTTGGAACGATATCACTGAGAGACGGGAAGCGGAACATGAACTTTCCTGGCTGGCAACTTTTCCCGAAAAAAATCCGACACCTATTCTTGAATGGGATTCCGAGCTCAACCTGACGTATACAAACCCGGCTGCAAAGGATTACGTCTCATTGGGAACCGGTAAACATCCCTTGACCCCGGATAACTTTGCCTCTATTGTCGAGTCCATGAAAAATAATAACGAGCGGAGGAGAATTCAAGAATTAAGGCGTCAAGACAAGGTTTTCTCCGAATATATTTATTTGCTACCTGAAGAATCCGTAGTAAGATTGTACGCTCATGACATTACCTCTCGCAAAAAGTTTGAGTCAAGATACCACCAATCAAAAAGGGATCTGGTGTTACTTACTCGCTGTAACGAATTATTGATCAGAGCTAAAGACGAGAAAGCTTTATTGAATGACGTATGTGAGGCAATCGTCCAAATAGGCGGCTATTGCCTGGCCTGGGTGGGATTTGCAAATCACGATGAGCAAAAGTCCGTAAACCCCGTTGCACAAAGTGGATTCGACAGAGGATATTTGGATAAAATACATATAAGCTGGTCGGAGAAGCAAACAGGCCAGGGTCCAACCGGGAAAGCAATCAGAACGAACAAACCCCAAACCACCCACATAATGAGCGATTCCGACTACGGACCCTGGAAGGAAGAAGCAATTGACCGTGGTTACGCTTCATCTGTTGCACTTCCTTTGAGTCAAGAGGAGGGAATCTACGGGGCGTTAAATATATATTCTACCGATCCTGACGCGTTTGACAAAAAAGAAATCGACATACTTTCCGAACTGGCTGACGATTTAGCTTTCGGAATAAAATCTATCAGAGAAAGTGAAAAGAGAAGATCATTGGAAAACGAGCTTCAACACCTTTCCAAGCACTTACTTAACGCAAGGGAGGAAGAAAGAAATCGTATCTCCCGCGAGCTACACGACGAACTGGGGCAGCTAATCACGGCCATTATTATTTCCCTATCCGATTATCGGAGCAAAGAGGAGTCGGCTGTGGATCCCGCTGCAAAGAACAAGCTAGGAGAAATTGAGGATATGATTGAGACACTGGACAACAAAGTGCGAGACCTTGCTGTCGATATTCGCCCTCCCTCCATGGAAGAACTCGGATTAATACCAACGCTGGAATCGGACTTAGAAGAGATCGAAAAAACTCACCACGTTCAAACAACTCTGACTTCAGACAAAATAGAGTCGGTTTTCGATCCCGACGAGGAGATCCACGTTTATCGATTGATTCAAGAAGCCGTGACCAATTCCTTAAAACATGGGGAGCCTGAAAACATCTCAATTAAGGTAGAGAAAGCCGAGGACTCTATTACGCTAACCATCCACGACGATGGAAAGGGTTTTGACGTCGAAGAAGTGGCAGGGATCCGCGAGAGCCGCGAAAGGCTGGGTATTATTGGCATGCGAGAAAGAGTTAATTCCCTGTCAGGATCAATCGACATTGATTCCACTCCGGGGGAAGGAACAACTGTAAGGGCACAAATTCCATACGATACCCAAAATGAGCTCGATTAAAGTAATCTTAGCGGACGATCATGAAATAGTAAGGAAAGGGCTTCTATCGCTTATAGAGGAAGATATGGAACTAAAAGTGGTCGCGGAGGCGAGCAACGGTAAAGAAGCGTATAAATTTACTGAAAAAGAAGATCCGGACGTAGTACTAATGGATATCTCAATGCCAGAGTTAAACGGCTTCGAAGCTTGCCAGAGGATAACAAGTTCGTTTCCCGAAGTGAAAGTATTAATGCTTACCGTTCACGACGATAAAGACTACATATTTAGAAGCCTGAAGGCCGGCGCTTCGGGATACTTGATCAAAAAAACCGCCCCGGATGAGTTAATTAACGCAATCCACACGGTTCATAGGCACGGAGCATATCTAGGTTCATCCATCACTCAATCAGTTGTAGATAAAATCAGAAACAACTCAAACATTACAAACCAAACCGGGCTTTACGAGAAACTTACCAGTAGAGAAAAAGAAATTCTCCAACTCATCGCTGAAGGCCACTCCACAAAAGAAATTGCAGATATGCTCTATATCACCAGGAATACCGTTTCAACTCATCGAAAGAACCTCATGCAAAAACTGGATATACACAACGTAGCCCAACTCACTCAGTACGCCATAGCCAAAGGGTTAATTGAAGTACACGGTGACGAAAAATAAGCTTAACAAATTACTAAAGCGGCCCGACTCATCAACGTCTTTGACCCAACCACAGGTTAACCTGAAATCCCCTAAAAACTCACCCTTATAGAGTAGTGATTCAGCACCAACTATCAGGTTAAAAATTATTGTAGAGGCATAAATGCTAAAAACTTTTTGCTTCTAAACGTTATCTGGAAAAAAACAGAACCGTTAAAGGTCAAGCCCGGCAATCAGCTTAGCTTTAGGAACAATAACAAATTAATCCGAACAACACACGGAGGTGCCACTATGCAAATCCCCAAAGAAGTAACGGAAATTTCACCGGACGTCTACTGGGTTGGTGTCAGAGATTGGGACAGGAAAATGTTCGACAAGCTAATACCTCTACCTGAAGGTACCACATACAATGCATACTTACTTAAAGGTAGCGAAAAATCCGCACTAGTGGACACAGTTAATCCAGGTTTTGAGCATGATTTAGAAGACAAGGTAAGCACTCTAATGGACCCTGCGGATTTGGATTACATAGTAATGAACCATGCTGAACCCGATCACGCAAACGGGATGAAACACATGCTTTCCTTATCTTCAAAAGCAAAGGTATTAACGACTGAAAAAGGTGTACAAATGGCTCAATCTTTATACCATATAGAGGAAGACAGATTCTCCCCAGTCGAGGACGAAGAAAAAATTGACCTGGGCGACAAAACCCTACAGTTTTTACACGCACCCTGGCTACACTGGCCGGAAACTATGCTTACTTACTACGAAGAAGAAAAGATACTGTTTCCCTGTGATTTCTTCGGTGCTCACATTGCTTCCACTAAACTGTTCGCCAAAGATCTGGACGAAGAAATCATTCCTCACGCAAAAAGTTACTTCGGCGAAATAATGATGCCCTTTAGACCCAGAGTCAAGAGTGCTTTAGATAAACTGGAAGACTACGATATCAAGATGATCGCCCCAAGCCATGGGGTGATTCACGACAATCCGGAGGATATCTTAACCGCTCATCGAGACTGGGCTGAAGGAAAAGTCAAGAAAAAAGT
>CAZTJJ010000056.1:0-10251 GCA_964614065.1 uncultured Thermotogae bacterium | reverse complement strand
CTATTCAACTCATCGTACAATTCGCGCTTTGATTCCCCCCTAATGTTCGCCAGCTCTTTCAACGCATCTTTTTTTGACAAACCTTTTAGTTTTTGTAAACCATTCAATTGCTGCTCGACAGGAATATCTCGATTTGCCTCTCGTTTAAGGTGTTTGATCTCCCCTTCGGCGGCCCCACGAACGACAATCGTATATTCACCTTGGACTTTGGATGATTCCAGAGCATTGCGTACTTCCGTAACACTGCCTTTGATATGTTCCTCGTACTGCTTCGTTAATTCTCGACAGAGGGTAGTATTTCTATCGGGAAGCACTTCACTCAGAACCTCAAAAGTCGACTGAATCCTATGCGGTGAATCGTAGAAAACAGCTGTCTTTCTCTCCGTTCGGAGATCGTGAAATAACTTCCTCTTCTGAGACCGTTTTTTCGGCAACTGACCGAAAAACACAAAGCTATCCGTTGGTTGGCCCGAAATAGACAGGCAGGTTATTACTGCGGAAGGTCCAGGTATTCCAACGACGTTTATGCCTTTGTTATGAGCTTCTCTAACAAGTTTAAATCCCGGATCAGAGATCAACGGAGTACCAGCATTGCTAATTAGAGCAAGATCCATTCCTTCCAATAACTTATCAATTATTCTGTCCCGTCGCTCCTGCCCAGCTCCCTGGTAATAACTCAATGTAAAGGGCGTATCAACACCGTACTCATCAAGCAACTTCTTAGAATGGCGAGAATCCTCGGCAACTATACCATCAACGTGTTTTAGCTTCTCTATTGCCCGATAAGTAATATCCGTCAGGTTACCAATTGGGGTCCCAATCACAAAAAGAATCCCGGTTCTCTCAAGGGAGTCGTTGCTCATCATCCAATCACCCTACTATTCAAAGGACTCCACCTGTCGCTATTACTTGCATCCATTGCATGCCTAGAACGAATGACCATATTTTCTGAATAAACCAGAAGAACGCATCTCCGCCCAGCCACAGAAGGGCAAGTATAATAAAGAAACCATATTGCTCCATTCGAGCCATTATCTGCTTACCCTGAGGAGAAAGGAAATAGCTCAATATTCGCGAACCATCCAGCGGAGGAAGGGGTATCAAATTGAACAAAGCAATTATCGTATTAATAATAACAAAAACGCCGAGAAAGTAGACTACAACCCAGAGTCCGTTTTTCAGAAATTGAAAAGCAAATCCACCAGTTTTTCCAAGGTAAGTACTGATGTAAACTGGGACTAGCAAATGGCCGATCAATGCTGAAGTTGACAGCAGCAAGATGTTGCTTAAAGGACCAGCTGCTCCAACTAATAACATTCCTCGGTCCGAATCGCGGAAATACCGGGGATCAATGGGAACTGGCTTTGCCCAACCGAAGATAAACAACCCTCCGCCAAACAACACTTGAATAAGAATTAAACTGGCCGGTATTAGAACCGTTCCTACTGGGTCTACGTGAGGAATGGGGTTAAGTGTCAACCTACCAGCTTGTTTTGCCGTCGGGTCGCCAAGTTGCCAGGCTACATATCCATGGGAATACTCGTGAACGACGGCTGCAGTAAACAGAGCAATCAATAAAATTACAATTGACATCACAGTCGAAGCTATGTTACCACCTCTCTTGGATTCACAGCAACTGTTGTTTCGTGGGTTATCCTAACCAAGCCTGGCTTAGCGCCTTTTGGTTTGTTCACGTATTTGGCTTCAGTAAAGCTTACCATTACCTTATTCGAACCTTTTGCTCTCGAGTTGTAAGCAGCTAGTTGGGCTGCTTTTTCAATAACTTTATCTGGAACCCGGTCGGGTCTTCCATCGGTAACTACAATAACGTGTGCACCCGCATAGTTACGCACGTGAAACCAAATATCGTCCCTCGACGCAGCCCTCACCAGTTTGTCATTCTGGCGGGCATTCCTTCCAACCATTATTTTATATCCCTTCACCCAGTATTCCTTTGGCTCGCTTCTATCCTGCGTTGCTTCCTCAGAGTCCTCTTCTATATAACCTCTCTCCGTTAAGGTTCTTTCTAGAGACACTAATTCCTCTTTTGTATCTGCTTCGTCTAGCTCTTCTTTTCTCTCAGACATAAACTCCAGCTCTTTTTTCAAACTATGCTTCCTTTTCTGTAGTTTCTTTTTGCCCCTCTTTAACTTTTTATATTTCTCGTAATACTGTTGTGCATTATCTTCAGGAGAAATCGAGGGGTCGAGCTTGATGGTCCTCGGTTTCCCTTTATTGTAAAAATCATCCACTTCGACTTGTTTGGCCCCAGACCCAATCTCATTTAAATTAGCTAAAATCAGGTCCCCCGCTTGTTTATATTTTTCTCGCTCCTGTGTCTCTTCAAGTTGTTGGTTAACGTTCGTCAATGCACCCCGAATTCTACTTAATTCGTCTTCAATAACTTCAGCTAGCTCTTTATCGAGGTCACTTGTTGAATAGCCAACTTCCTTTTCTTTGTAGAAGTAATCCAGCGCCTTCTGCCAACTATCGAACGTAACCTCCTGATTCTTTTGATAAAGCATCAGTGGAATGGAACTGAACTCTATGGGGATACTCTCTTCCTGATATACAATCGGAGATCCTTCGGTTCCCTGTACCTGAGTGAAGAGCCCCAAGGCGTTTTTGCATAAACGCTCTACCTCACTATCGCTTAAGTGGAGTTTGTCTGGCGTAACCTGCGCTCTGGCTGGTATCTCTTTGGCGATAGTCGGACCAATACCCTCAATATTATTCATCAAAGTTTTCCATACCGGGTCTTCAATCGAAGAATCGAAAAAGCTTTGAAATTGATCCTTCCCAAGCCTGAAAGGGTTCAACTTGTCTCCCGCTGGTGGAAGCCGATAACGCCGCCCCATCTGCAATGGTGGCTCCCTGGATTTGTTCTCGTTAAGCACCCCAAGAATTTTGCCCCCCTGGACTAAAATGACGTTACTGCTCCTTCCGATAAGTTCGACCACCAGTTCTTTTTCAACTATTTCGGCTTGCTCGCCTTTTCCTTCAGTTTTTTTGTTAACGATAATTCTTATGACCCGGTCCACACCTTCCTGGACAATTCTCGCTATTTTTCCCCCTGAAAGGTGTTTTCGCAACAACATTGCAAATGGTGAAGGTGTCTCGGGATGATTAAATTCCAGATTGGTCAATTGAATACGAAAATCGTTATCACAGGAGATTAAGAGTTTATATTTGTCCGCACTCCAGACATTGACGGTCAGTAAGCTTTCTCTTGGTTGATAGATCTTTCTGACCCAACCACCAGTCAGAGCCTCCTGCAATTCCCGCTTTATTTTATATAACGTAACACCATCTAATGCCATTACAGTTTGACCTTGTTCTGGTTATATATCCAGGTTGGTAATTTGGCTGCTATTTTCTTTAATAAAATTCTTCCGCGCTTGTACGTCACTGCCCATCAGAGTACTGAACAAATCGTCGGCCTGCAAAGCGTCTTTTACCGTAACTAATTTCAAGATACGATTCTCCGGATTCATAGTGGTATCCCATAACTGAATAGGATTCATCTCCCCAAGTCCCTTAAATCGCTGAACAGAGGCTTTGGTCTTACGGTTTGATTGATATTTTTCCAGGCCTTGTTCAGTATAGAAATATTTTTTTGAGTTCCCACTCTTAACCCGGTACAAAGGTGGCTGGGCAATAAAAACGTAACCTTCGTCTATCAGAGGCTGGAAGTTTCGGTAGAAAAACGTGAGCAATAATGCTCTAATATGCGCTCCATCTATATCCGCATCCGTCATTATAATTATCTTTTCATACCTCATTTTATCGATCGAAAAGTGATCCTGCACTCCTGTACCCATAGCAGTAATTATCGATTTTAGTTCTTTATTCTCCAGTTGCTTGCTCATTCTAGATTTCTCTACGTTCAAGATCTTTCC
This sequence comes from uncultured Thermotogae bacterium, assembly GCA_964614065.1. GTDB lineage: Bacteria > Bipolaricaulota > Bipolaricaulia > M55B111 > M55B111 > M55B111. Next base: position 6,352 of record CAZTJJ010000056.1, on the reverse strand, counting down.
TCTAAGGGGTAAAATGGCCTGGAATGCGCGATCCCTGGCACTTTTTGCGGAACCACCTGCAGAATCCCCCTCGACAATATATAGCTCAGTCCCGTCAGATTTCCTTTGCGTGCAGTCAGCCAATTTTCCAGGCAATGAAGTTGAAATAAGAGCATTTTTCCGGGCTAGTTTTCTCGCCTTTTTTGCGGCATTTCTGGCTCGGGCCGCCTCTATAGACTTTTCTATTATATTTCGAGCGACCTTGGAATTATTATTATAATACTCCTCCAACCCTTCCGAGGTCACGTTCCGAACTACCTCTCTGATCTCCGGATTTCCCAATTTGGTCTTGGTTTGTCCCTCAAACTCAGGTTCAGGCAATCGAACGTTGATAATTGCTGTCAGCCCTTCGCGAATATCCCCACCGGAAAGGTTATCATCCTTTTTCTTAAGTATCCTTTTGGACCTCCCGTACTGGTTTGTCGTCTTTGTCATTGCCGTCTTAAAACCTGTGACGTGATTCCCTCCCTCTTGAGTATTTATGTTGTTGGCAAAAGAAAACTGAGATTCGGAATACTTCTTGCTAAATTGCATTGCTAGTTCTACGAAAATACCGTTAACCTGTTTTTTGAAATATATGGGATCAGGGTGCAGTCGTTCCTCGTTCTCAGTCAACGACGCGACGTACTCACGGATTCCCCCGTTATATTGAAACGTCTTAGTGACATTCGCCGCTTCATTTTTTAGATGAATCTTGAGCCCCTTGTTGAGGTAAGCCAATTCGCGTAGGCGATGAGTCAGTTTGGGGAGATCGTATTCAAAGTCACCAAAGATCTCTTCGTCTGGTAAAAAGGTAATTTTAGTACCGGTCAAACTATCTAACTTCCCTATTTCCTGTAATTCTGTCAAAGCCTGGCCTCTAGCAAAATCCTGTCGGTATCTCGAATCATCCCGCTGAACTTCAACTCTCATCCATTCCGAGAGAGCATTTACAACTGATACTCCAACACCGTGTAACCCACCACTAACCTTGTAACTCTTGTGATCAAACTTTCCACCGGCATGCAAAGTAGTCATCACTACTTCCACTCCACTCATTCCTTTTTCTGCATGCATGTCGACAGGAATTCCTCGACCGTTATCAATAACCGTGACTTTCTCGTCCTCATGTACGATTACTTGTATCTCATCACATTCCCCCACCAGCGCTTCATCTATACTATTATCAAGCACTTCATCTATTAAATGCATAACGCCTTGTTGTCCGGTACTACCTATATACATCCCTGGGCGTTTTCGGACAGCCTCTAAGTCTTCAAGGACTTTTATCTGATCAGCCTTGTATGTCATAAAACCACCTCAAATAGAAAACCACCTGCAAGATAATTTTAATGGATTATGAGTTATTTTACCAGAGCGGTATTCCTATTCCACAGTGGATTTCACCTAGTTTGCAAGGAGTTTTACTGGACGAACATCGGGATACCAGGTAAACGTAACCAACCTTGCATCTCGGCCTGCTGTGGGTCGGTTGAACAGGAGCTCTTGCCAGGAGGTAAAACGTTTCCCGTTTTGTTGCCTACTCGCCGAGTGGAGGATGAGGATGTTGGGGAAAGGTTTGTTGAGTAACAGGCCTATCACCGTTCTATCCGGAAAGACTAGAGCCTTCCTTCTGGCCTCAGCCTGACTCACTGACTTGCCCAGCCTTTAGCCTAGCAAGCTTTTTGTAGTCCGCCCTCAGAGAGACATAGAGGGATTGATAAATTTCGTATATCCCATCGTATAATTCCCTGTGCGATTGGGTGGGTGTGGACACAGTCCGGACACGAATCGTTTGATCGATTGCTTGATCTACATCTTCATAGATACCGGCTCCTACACCAGCTAACAAAGCGGCACCAAAAGCCGGGCCTTCGTTTACTGAGGTTTTAGTAAGCTCCTGGCCCAGGATGTCAGCAAGTATCTGGGTCCACAGTTCACTATTAGCACCACCACCGGTAATTCTTACCTGTTCCGGCGTAATACCCTTCCCAGCTATTAACCCAAACGAATCCCGGAGCCCAAAGGAAACTCCCTCCAGAACAGAGCGGATTAAGTGGCCTTTCTCGTGGGAAGAAGTCAAGCCAAAAAACACACCTCGAGCATCTGCATCTGCGTGGGGGGTGCGTTCACCATTCAAATAGGGAAGAAATATTAACTTTTCCGAGCCGGGAGAAACGGAAGACGCTTCCTTGGTAAGTATGTCGTAGGAATCGATGTTAAGGAGCTCGGACGCCGACTCCTCTAACTTGCCAAAGCTGGATTTAACCCATCGGAACGACAGACCCGCAGAGAGCATTACCCCCATCAAATACCAGCTATTGGGCTTGACATGGTTAAAGCTATGTAACCGACCTTCCTGATCGACATGCATTGAATCCGTATGAGCCAGGACAACACCAGAGGATCCAATGCTGACCAAAAAGAATCCATTCTGTGTAATACCATTGCCTATAGCACTACAGGCGTTATCGGCACCACCGGCAATAACTAAAGTGTCTGAGGAAAGTCCAAGCTGATCGGCGGCAGATTCCGTAAGATTCCCTACAATGTCAGTGGAGTGCAAAACGGGGGGGAGGAGACCCTTCGATAAATCTAACCGAGTCAATATTTCGTCTTCCCATTTTCTCTTCTCCACGTTAAACAAAACCGATCCGGCAGCGTCGGAAACCTCCGTGCTCCTCCTTCCTGTCATCCTGAACACGATGTAGTCCTTTGGGAGTAGAAGGGTTTCCAATCTCTTGTAATTTTCCGGTTCGTTATCTCTAAGCCACAAGAGTTTAGGAGCGGTAAATCCTTCGAGAACCGGGTTTCCAACCAGATCCCTGAGACGCTCGTCACCAATCTTCTGCCTCATAGCTTTGCATTGTTCGGTGGTACGAGTATCGTTCCATAATATGGGAGGACGAATCACATCACCCGAGGAATCCAAGAAAACGGAACCGTGCATTTGACCGGATAATGCTAAACCCTTGACCCTTTCGGGTCCAATATTCTGAAGGACATCCCGAATAGCTTTACTGACCCCCTTCCACCAATCCTCAGGGTCCTGCTCGGACCAGCCTTCGCGGGGTCTGTTTAGGGGGTAGCTCGCTCTCGCCGTTCTCAATACCGAGCCTTGAGCATCAATCAATACAGCTTTTGCCCCGGTCGTTCCCAGATCGATTCCAAGCAACAGAGAACCCGATCCTTTATTTTTACTCAAGATCATCACCTACCCAATTACTCCAGCTCTAAAAAACATTCTCTAACCGCCGCCAAAAATATAGTGACTAAGAATTGACTCTAGTTTCTCCTGATGCCCGGATTTCAATTCTATGGGATCACTCTGCAGAGCATAAGTTTCCAGTTCGGAGAAGTTAGTCCTTCCCTCATTTGTAATAGTATGCCAGTAGGCAACAGAAAAACGCAAATGTTCAGCCATGCTTTTAGTCCCGATTACTTTATCCGGTTGATAGTAGTGAAACGACAAAGGGTCCTCACTTGTTGGACCCCTGAATTCCACTTTCTCGACCTCTGAAAAGTACTCATTCATCCGGTACACCTCCTTACGAGATATTACTAGGTCTCGATCTATCGTCCAGTTAACACAAAAAAGATATCACAGAAGATTCATTCCTCTGTTTTAATCTCTAAGCTTCTTCGATCTAATGTTAGCCCAAATATTTTGTTCAATTAAGCGGGATTCAATTGCGACAGTCATGGAGCTACTTTCGGCTTCCAACAAACTGGAACGGAAAAGGAAGCTATAATCGGACTTTAACCCACAAGCAAACTCCCATTGAACAAGCCACCTTGCTGCAAATAGTCCTAACGTTGGCTTATTTGAGCGGTTGCGTAAACGCTTAACGTATGCACTATAACGTATTCGACAAACCTCGTCAAGCTCAGAAATACCTGGGTAAGCCGGGAGAGGGCCCGATGTTTGAAGCCCTGGACTGAACCTCTGCTACTAGGACATATTCACCTCTACCGCGTCAGCAACACCGCCAAGTATAGTAACATCCGCTCTCTCAGTTTGAAGTAACGAGCCGGGAACCAACGGAGTAACGGGGCCATGTAAGACCAGGCTCTTTCCGTTTTCCAGGGATGTCTTAATCCGAGTTACAATATCGAGGGCGAAAGCAGTGTAGAATTCTCTTTCACTGTCAATAATCCCAACATTTATATCCTGGTTCTCGTGTTCAGTAACCTTTTCCCTCGATATATCACGAACTTGCTCAAGTACTTGTCGGTCTCTATAAGTAATAAAGCTTGATAAATCAAGGTCGAAACTCATAATCCCTCCAGGGTGACGACTGTTTCATCAATGGCCAATAAAAGTCTACTCGAAAGCTACAGGTAAACTCAAACTAGACCGGTCAGATTTCCAGCACCGGAGCCGTAACTTCCGCAAGGATACGCTTATCAGTTCAGTTAATAAGCTTCACTGGATTAGATCCTCGCCTATTTGATTTCTTATCCCCTGTTATGGTATAGTTAAGCGGTTGCGAAAGCGCTTTTGGAGTGGTTCATGTGGCAACAATGAAAGATGTAGCCAGGCTAGCAGATGTCTCAGCCACCACAGTGTCTCATGTAATTAACGGTACAAGATATGTCAGCGAAGAGCTAACCGAGCGAGTAAATCAAGCTATCGAAGAATTAAATTATCGTCCTGACCCCATAGCTCAAGGGTTAAGCAAAGGACAAAGTCAAACTATAGCCCTGGTGGTCTCAGACATAGTGAATCCGTTCTTTCCACAGGTCGCCAGGGGAGTAGAAGACTGCGTGCGTGAAAACGAATTTAGTCTCATTTTGAGTAACACAGACGAGGACCCCAGTCAAGAGGAACAAAACCTCTCTCTCCTTCAGTCAAAACGAGTAGATGGTTTCATCATATCGCCAACCAGCAAAGGAAAGGCCAATATGCAACCTCTCATTGATGAAGGCCTTCCTATAGTATGTATAGATCGGGAGCTCCCCGGAGTAAAGGTAGATCAAGTTTATTCCAAAAATAGAGACGGTGGGTACAGGGCCACACACCACCTTATTGAGCAGGGATATACGAATATAGGCATCATCCTCGAGCTTAGTGAAGTCTCAACTTTTGCACAGAGACTGGAAGGCTACAAGCAAGCCTTGAGAGATCACGATATACATGTTCGAGAAGAATACATCAAGAAGGCAGGCCTGGAAGTCGAAGGTGCCTACGCTGCAACGGAATCACTTCTGTGCGATCACCCAGAGGTTGACGCCATTTTCAGTACAAACGACTTGATGACTGAGGGAGCACTAAGATGTTTCAAAAAACGTGGAATACGGTGTCCCGACCAGGTGGCACTAGTAGGATTTGACGATCCTGAATGGGCAGCTAGCTTTAACCCCGGTATTACCTCTGTGGCCCAACAGCCATACGAAATGGGTTATCAGGCAGTCAAATTACTGTTTGAACAAATTGAAAACAAGCACAACCCACGTGTTCCGCAAACAGTAGAACTCGAAACGGAACTAAGAATACGAGAGTCCAGTAACCATAACCGAGGTTAGGATCTTTTAATGTAAAGGAGATTTGTACCATGTTATTCAAACAGGTACTTAAGGCGGTAATGAACAATCAAACGTGTCCACGGTTTGAGCGCAAATCTCCTTATTTATCTACGATTTTACACTTTTCCATAGATAAATCTTTAACGAAATTTTCAATATGTGGAGGTGATAGAAACTACCTACTACAGACCCGAATTTAGTGTAGAAAGTAACTAAAACGGGTCAAAGAGCGTTAAATACCTAATTACGTTAGTTTAAAGGAGTGAGAATATGAAAAGTACCAATGTGACCAACTTATCAACGCGAGTGCTGTTAGTAAGCATAGTAGCGCTGGCTTTCCTATTCAGTTCATTTGCGGTTACAGCAAGTGCAGTAAGTGAATCGGATGTTGTGGAGTATCTAAAAACTGAAGTTGGAAACTGGAGCAACGCAGAATCAATTCTGACCAAAGCTGGTATCAGTGTGCCAGAAGCTGGCTTCCCATTACCCGCTCCGGACGAAGACTTCAACGTGCCACTGGTCTGTCACGGTGGCGAAGGTAACCCCTTCTGGAACACCGTCGAATACGGTTACGAGTCAGCCAAGAAGATCTTTCCGGTAAAAGGTACTATGTATCGGCCATCCACAGAATTCGAGCCCCGCTGGCAACAGAACATTCTGGTAGAGTTGTCAGCACGAGACGACGTCGACATGGTTGCAACCACGCTTCCTCATGAAACTATGTTTGATGAGGTAGTTCAAGACCTAGAAGACATGGGTAAAACCGTAATTGCAGTTAACTCTGACGTAGAAGACCCCACTCAGAATG
>CAZTJJ010000055.1:0-10364 GCA_964614065.1 uncultured Thermotogae bacterium | reverse complement strand
GAAATGATCGAAGAGCGGCTAGGTGTAACCACCTTGCCGCTCCAATTAGTTTATAGGGAAGATTCGACCGAAGCTTTATTGGGTATGGTGGATTTATTGGAGATGGATTTGTTTAAGTGGGATGAAGAAACAAAAGGAGCAAAATACCATCGAGAGCCCCTGCCTGAGCGGCTGAGAGATAAGGCGGAGCGGTGGAGAGAAAGTTTAGTTGAAAAGGTCGCTGAATTTGATGACGAACTGATGATGAAATACCTCGACGACGAGGAAGTTTCCAGTGATATTCTTAAAAAAGCGGTAAGATCTGCTACAATTAATGGGACCTGTGTTCCTGTTTTAGGTGGATCTGCTCTTAGAAACTTGGGTGTGCAGCCCATCCTAGATGCAATCGTGAACTATTTGCCTTCTCCTTACGACGTTCCCCCGGTCGAGGGTTATTCTTTAAAGGAGTGTGAATCAGGCGAGAAGTTACAGCGGTTTCCCTCCGCGAAAGAACCGTTTGCTAGTCTTGCCTTCAAGGTTGCTACCGATCAGTACACCGGTACGTTGTTGTATTTGAGGATATATTCCGGTGTTCTAGAAGAGGGAGATAACGTATATAATCCAAACGCAGAGAAGCGGGAGCGCGTTTCACGCATGTTTCACATGCACGCCAATCGGAGGGAGAGAATTGAGAAAGCAAAAGCGGGAGACATTGTGGCCGTTGTTGGTCCGGATAATACCTCCACAGGGGAAACCCTTTGCAGTTTGGATGATCCAATAGTACTCAGGCGCATTGATTTCCCCGATCCGGTTATCTCGGTAGCCATTGAACCACGGCGGGAAGCCGATGAGGACAAACTTACCCAAGCAATTCGGAAGTTGGCCAAGGAAGACCCCACTTTTACAGTTAGTAGCGACCCGGATTCCCACCAGACTATTATCTCGGGTATGGGGGAGCTTCACCTCGAGATACTGACCAGAAGATTGCAGGAGGAATTTAATGTTGAAGCGTCTGTTGGTAAACCTAGCGTAACGTATAAGGAAACGATCAAATCTTCCTCAGATATCGATGAAGAATTTGCTAAACAAACAGGTGGTAGAGGGCAATATGCGAGGGTGCAGATACTTTTTGAACCCTTAAAGCGAGGAACAGGTTTTTCTTTCGAAAGCACGGTCAAAGAGGGTCGCGTGCCCAAGGACTATATCAACTCCGTGGAGCAAGGGATAAAGGAAGCTCTAGGTAGTGGTAAGCTGGCAGGTTACAAGGTAACGGATCTAAAGGCGACTCTTTACAACGGTGATCATCACCCCGTTGATTCCTCGGACATGGCCTTTAAGACAGCTGCCTCAAGGGCGATAGGGAGGGCACTCAAAGGTAATTCAAAGTTGCTAGAGCCGATTATGGAAGGAGAGGTATTTGTTCCCATCGATCATGTGGGGGATGTAATGGAAGACATCTCCAAACGTCGAGGAAAAGTCACTGGAATTTCTAGCAGGGATGCAATCCAATTGGTGGAATTTACGTTACCTCTTGCTGAGTCTTTTGGGTATGCGACTAGGCTTAGGTCGATCACTAGAGGGAGAGGTACTTATTCGTTAAGCTTTTCTCATTACCAAACCGTACCGGAGAAAGTAAAAGAAGAAATTTTATACAATCGAGGTTATTAAACATGGCTAGAGAAAAAATAAGAATTAAACTTAAAGGATATGACCACGAATTGGTTGATAGGTCAGTTGATAAGATAGTTACTACCGCTGAAGAGACCAGAGCCAAAATTTCCGGCCCCGTTCCGCTTCCCACAGAGAGGAAGTTGTTCACTGTATTGAGGTCCCCTCACGTGAATAAAACAGCGATGGAACATTTCGAGAGAAGAATACATAACCGGTTGATAGATATTCATGAACCTACTTCGGAAACGATAAATGCGCTAATGGATATCGAGTTACCGACAGGGATAGATGTCGAAATTAAACTTTAATGGTTATTTCGGAAATGGCGCGTAAACTGGGAGGTTTAGTAAAATGTTAGCTACATTAGGGGAAAAGATTGGTATGACCCAGTATTTTCTGGAATCGGGTGCAGCTGTGGGAGCAACTGTTATCAGGTCGGAACCAGCAGTTATTGTTCAGATAAAAACGGAGGAGAAAGACGGTTACAACGGTATACAGTTAGGTTATAAGGATACGGAGAGTTATAAAGTGACAAAGCCAATGAAAGGGCACTTTGAAAAATATAACGTTCAACCGAAGAGATTTTTAGTCGAATACGAGCTGGATAATCCTGGCAATTATTCGTCAGGCGATGAGATTACCGTTGATCAGTTTTCTCCTGGTGACAGAATTGATGTGACTGGACGAACTAAAGGAAAAGGTTTTCAGGGTGTTGTTAAACGTTGGGGTTTTTCTGGTGGCCCGGAGACTCATGGTTCGCGTTTTCACAGGAAGCCCGGATCTGTTGGTATGTGTGTTGAACCTGGACGGGTGATTAAGGGAAAAAAACTACCGGGGAGAACCGGAAACGAAAGAATTACGATTCAAAATTTGGAAATACTTAGTGTCGATAAGGAAAAAGAACTATTAGTTGTCAAAGGATCCGTTCCTGGCCCCCGTGGAAACATATTGGAACTTAGGAGTAGCAATGATTGAAATAGAAGTAAAACAAGTCGATGGGAGTATTGCGGAGAGTATAGATGTTGAAGACGAACTTCTTGGTCAGGATTTTCATAACGACCTTCTCTACCGTGCAGTGAGAACCTATCAGACAAACAAAAGAGCGGGAACCTCCAGCACTAAAGATAGGTCTGAAGTCACCGGTTCAAACAAGAAACCTTGGCGGCAGAAGGGTACTGGGAGAGCGAGGGTTGGCTCACGGGCCTCACCGTTGTGGAGAAGTGGTGGTATAATCTTTGGTCCCAAGCCGAAGGACTATGAGATGGAGCTACCGAAAAAGATGAAAAGGAAGGCTCTTGCCAGTGCTCTTTCAACAAGGTATGACGAGGGTACGTTGTGTGTAATCGACAAACTCGAGTTTGAGGAACCGAAGACCAAGAAAGGACTGGCCTTATTGGCGAGTCTTGAATTGACGGACAATACTCTTATAATTTGTTCTCAAGGAGAAGCCAATTGGAAGGTCAGGAAATCTTTCAGCAATATTCCAACAGTGAATTGCATTTCCACTTCACAGGCTAGCGTATACGAAATATTGAGACACGAAGGGATTCTGTTGACAAAGGAATCCGTCAAGGAATTAGAGAATCGAGTGGTTGGTCAAACCACTACAGTGTAGGTGTTTACCGTGAAATTAAGACCGAATAATATTGTAGTTGAGCCAATAGTTACCGAGGACTCCTGGCGACTTCAGGAAGAAAGTAATAGGTACGCTTTTAAGGTTCATCCGGAAGCGAATAAAGTCATGATTAAACGGGCTATTGAAAAAATTTTTAGCGTCCAAGTTATAAAGGTTAATACGTTGAACATGAGCGGTAAACCTAAACGGGAACAGTTGAATCAAGAGAAAGGAAGAACAAGCGGTTGGAAGAAAGCATATGTAAGACTAGCCGAAGGAGATCGGATCGATATATTCGGATAATTAAGGTGAAAATATGGCACTAAAAAGATTTAAACCTGTGACCCCATCTAGGCGGCATGCCGAGGTACCGGACTACAGTGTTTTAACGGGAGACAAACCGGAGAAATCGTTGCTTGAACCCTTAAGTAAATCCGGTGGTAGGAACAATCAGGGCAAAGAGACGATAAAAGGTCGCGGGGGAGGGCACAAAAGAAAATACCGAAGAGTGGATTTTCAGAGAGATAAAGAAGGAGTTAAAGCAACGGTCTTAACTAGAGAATACGATCCCAACAGGTCTGCTTGGATTACTTTATTGTCTTATCACGATGGGGAGAAGAGGTACATTATTTCTCCGTTAAAACTCGAGATGGGGGCGGAGGTAGAAGCGGGTAAAGATGCCGAGGTCAGGCCAGGCAACGCGATGCCCCTGAAGAGAATCCCTGCTGGCCGTCCAATTCATAATCTTGAGTTTTCTCTGAGGAGCGGGGGGAAAATAGCCAGAGCTGCTGGCACTGCTGCGGTAATTGTTGCTAAAGATTCGGATAGTGTCGACGTGAAACTCCCATCTGGTGAGATAAGGGGTTTCAATCCTGATTGTAGAGCTACCATTGGACAGGTTAGTAATCCCAGCCATAAGAATGTGAAGAGTGGAAAAGCCGGTCGGTCCAGGCATTTAGGAAGACGACCGAAGGTCAGAGGAGTAGCTAAGAACGCTGTGGACCACCCACATGGTGGCGGGGAAGGCCGAGCTTTTGTTGGGCGGCCACCCGTTTCTCCCACAGGTGTTCCTGCTAAAGGTGGAAAGACCCGTAAGGCAAAAGAAAGCGACAAAGTAATAATTAAACGGAGAACAAAGAAGAAAAGGGGGTAAAGTAGAATATGCCAAGGTCAGTTAAGAAAGGTCCATACGTCAAAGATAGTTTGAAAAAGAAGGTTGAAAAGGCAAAACGTGGTGAAATCGAGGAAATCGTAACTTGGTCTAGAGGTTCGACCGTAGTTCCTCAGATGGTCGGCTTAACAATTAAGGTTCATAATGGCAGGGAGCACGTACCGGTTGATATTACGGAGAACATGGTAGGTCATAAGCTGGGAGAATTTGCCTCGACTAGGACTTTTCGGCAGCATGGTGGAATTAAGAAGAAGGAACCGATTACTCCGGTAGGTTAAGACTATAATGAAAGAAGCAAAAGCAATAACGAAGAACGTGAGGGTATCTCCAAAGAAAGCCAGGCCGGTTGCGGATGCTATTAGGGGAAAACCAGTTGACGATGCATTAAGGACCGTTCGGTTTTCTAAGAAAAAGGCTGCCCGCTACATTCGGGATACGTTGGAATCGGCAATTGCCAATGCCCAAAATAACCACGACATGGCCGTAGATAACTTGAAAATTAAAGAAGCAGCTATTGATGAAGGTCAAACGCTGAAGAGGATGAAACCAAGAGCACAAGGGAGAGCTGATCTCATGCGAAGAAGGCAGAGCCATATTAAGATTATTCTAGTGGAGGAAGAATAATGGGACAGAAAGTTAATCCGGTCGGTTTTCGTGTCGGGGTGAATAAGAAATGGGAGTCGAATTGGTATAGCGAAGAAAAAACGCCAGAATTTATCGCGGAAGACCGCAAGATTAGGGACGTAGTTGAAGAACGTTACCGTGGTGCAGGGATTGCTAAGGTGAGTATTGAACGCCCCCGTGATGATCGTATTTCGATCATTATAGTGTCGGCACGTCCAGGGATAATTATTGGCAAGGGTGGTAGTGAAATTAACAAGTTTCAACGGGAGTTAACTGAAATAACGGACAAGGACGTAAATATCTCTGTTAAAGAAGCGAAGAACCCACATCTACATGCTCAATTGATTGCGCAGGAAGTAGCTTTCCAAATAGAGAACCGTCTTCCCCCTAACAGAGCCATGAAGGAAGTCATTAGCCGTTCTATGTCCAAGGGTGCCAAAGGAGTGAAGATTAAATGTTCTGGCAGGATTGGAGGAGCAAACCTTGCTAGAACTGTCTCTCAGGATGAAGGAAGAATTCCTTTGCAGACGATCCGCGCTGATATAGACTATGGTTTTATCGAGGCAAGAACGAAGTACGGGCCGATAGGAATAAAGGCTTGGGTCTTCCGCGAAGAAATTCTACCAGAGGGAGTGCCGGAAGGGCTGAGTCTATGATCAAGGTGATCTAAAATGGCATTATTTCCTGCAGATACGAAGTATAGAAAACAAAGAAGAGGAAGAACGAAGGGGGAAGCTAGCCGGGGGAACAGGGTTTCATTTGGCGAATACGGTATTCAATCACAGGATCCTGGTTGGCTCACGAGCAAACAAATTGAAACCGCCAGGATGACTCTAGCTCATGAAACACAAAGGGATTCAAAGATTTGGGTCCGAGTTTTTCCTGACAAGCCGATAACGAAGACTCCAGCCGAGACCAGGATGGGTAAAGGTAAGGGAGAGCCGGCGGAATGGGTTGCCGTCATACGGCCGGGCAGAGTTATATTTGAGTTTTCGGGTGTTGATCGCGAGAAAGCAAAGCGGTTACATCAATTGGTTTCTTACAAGCTTCCAATTCAAACTAGGTTGAAGGAGCGAATAAGGTTAGGGGGAGAACGATGAGACCCGGCGAGTTTAGAGACATGACGGATGAAGAGCTTGAAGAAAAACTGACTGAGCTCGACGAAAAATTATTTAACTTAAGGTTTCAAAAATCTACGGGCGAGCTAGACAATACTGCTGAAATCGGAAAAACTAAGAGAGATATTGCTAGAGCCAAGACGATTGTTAGGGAGCGTGAAATCCAAGGAGTGGGGTCAGAATGAGAAAGGAAAAAAGAGGCCAGGTAGTCAGTACGGCTATGGATAAAACGATTGTAGTGTCAGTGAATACGCAAAAACAACATCCAAGATATAAAAAGTACGTAAAGCATAGATCGAAATTTTATGTTCACGACGAAAACGAGGAAGCCCGTGAAGGTGATCAGGTCTTAATTACGGAGATCAGGCCTTTAAGTAAGAAGAAGAGATGGAGATTAGAGAAGGTCTTGACACAGGCAGGAGGAGAGTCGTGATTCACCAGGAGACGATTTTGCAGGTAGCGGATAACTCCGGCGCAAAACAGCTCCGTTGTATCAACGTATTGGGCCAATCCAATAAAAATCAAGGAGCAATTGGCGATATTATCACGGCTTCCGTCAAAAAAAGAATTCCTAATAGTGATATAGAAAAGGGTGAAATTGTCAGAGCTGTGGTAGTCCGGACTTCCGGTAACTATAGAAGAACGGACGGATCTTATATTAGATTTGATGACAACGCTGCAGTTTTAGTTGACGAGAGGTTGGAACCGGTTGGTACCAGAATATTCGGCCCGGTAACTAGAGAGCTGCGGGAAGAAAACATGTTGAGAATAATCTCTTTGGCCCCTGAGGTACTATAGGAGGGAAGATGAGAAAAATTCAGAAGGGAGATCGGGTGAAAGTTATAGCTGGGAACGATAAGGGGAAGGAAGGTGAAGTTTTATCCGTAGATACCAACAACGGTCGAGTCATCGTGGAAAACGTGAATTTTCGATTTAAACATCAAGGTCGGACGCAGCAACAGAGAGAGCCGGGAATTATCGAGAGAGAGGAACCCATTGCTATATCCAATGTTTTGCCCATATGTCCATCGTGCGACCAGCCAAGTCGGGTAGGCTTTGACGAGGTCTCAGGGGAAAAAGTTCGTGTCTGCAAAAGATGCGGAGGGATTTTTGACTAATGTTGTTAAAAGAAACGTACGAGCAAGAAGTAAAAGATAAGCTTGTCTCGGAACTTGGTTATGACAACCCAATGGAAGTACCCGAGATCGAAAAAGTTGTGGTCAATATGGGGATCTCTGAGTACGAGGATCCGGGAATTCTCGATTCTGCGATGGAAAACCTGGCTACAATTGCTGGTCAGAGACCTGTAGTAACTAGAGCAAAAAAGTCAATAGCTGATTTTGACATCCGTAGAGGCGTACCGGTTGGTTGTAAAGTGACCTTAAGAAGGGAACGAGCTTACGAGTTTGCGAATAAATTGTTCAACGTAGCATTACCGAGTATTAGAGATTTTCGGGGGCTTTCACCGGATTCATTTGATGGTCGAGGGAACTACAGTGTGGGCATTAATGAGCAACTCGTTTTCCCGGAAATTACTTTTGATGATATAAGGCAAATACAAGGCATGGACATTACTATTGTGACTAGTGCTAACACTGATAGAGAGGGATATTATCTGTTAAAAGAACTTGGGTCTCCATTTAAAACCCTGGAGGGATAGTATGGCCAAGAAAGCTCTAATAGAAAAAGCCAAGAAGGATCATAAATATGATACGAGAGACTACAATAGGTGTAGCATTTGCGGAAGATCAAGAGGATATATAAGGGAATTTGGGATTTGTCGGCTGTGTTTCCGTGAATTGGCACACAAGGGAGAATTACCTGGAGTTAAAAAAGCTAGCTGGTAGAGATTAGATATTTGGAGGAGAATTATGACCACGTTGGACCCAATTAGTGATATGCTAACTAGGATAAGGAATGCCAGTCGTATGCAGCACGACGTAGTTGAGATACCAGGCTCCAACATGAAAGAGGCAATAGCGAAAGTGCTTAAGGTAGAAGGCTATGTTTCGGATTACGAAATCGAAGAACTAGATGGGGGTCACGAGACTTTGAAGGTGAGTTTAAAGTATAACCAGGATGAGGAAGTCTTAAAGGGACTAGAGAGAGTGAGTAAACCTTCAAAGCGTGTGTATGTATCAAAGGCGGAAATTCCTCAGGTGCTCGGGGGACTAGGTACTTCCGTGCTTAGTACCTCCCAAGGTATTATGACGGGCAAACAAGCTCGAGAAGAAGGAATTGGTGGAGAGCTTCTCTTAAAGGTCTGGTGAGGAGGTATAAATGTCTAAGGTAGGGAAGGCCCCGATCAGAATACCCGAAGAGGTTGAAGTCACACTCGAGAATAACAAGGTCACCGCATCGGACAACAATGGTCTTGAGTTCAGTCAGGAGATCGATCCTAACTACGTCACTATAGAGATAGACGGCGATGAGATTCTAGTAGAGAGAACTGGCGACAGAAAGGAATACAGGCAAAGGCATGGGTTGTACCGGAGTCTTATTGCCAACATGATTAACGGTTTAGTAAAACCTTTTGAAAAGAGCCTGGTTATTGAGGGCCTTGGCTATAGAGCCCGAAAGCAGGGGAATAAGCTTGTGCTTGATCTTGGCTACTCGCATCCAATTGAATATGAATTGCCTGAGAACATCGAGGCTGAAGTAGAAGCGGACGATCAGATTAAGATTATTGGTCCCGACAAACAAGAAGTTGGTCAGGTTGCAGCCGATATCAGGGGACTTCGTCCTCCCGAGCCGTATAAAGGTAAAGGTGTCAGATACAAAGGAGAGGAAATTATCCGTAAAGAAGGGAAATTGTCGGGTGGAGAAGAAGCCGGGATAGGTTAATTGTATGTTTGAAAAGGCAGTTGTTTTCAACAAGTGTTTTTTTAGGTAAGTAGGAGGATTTGTACGTGCCAACAGTTGATAGACATAAGAAAAGAAAGATTAGACATGAACGTATAAGGAGCAAGTTAAAAGGAAGGCCGAACAAGCCCAGGGTTTACGTGAGAAAATCGAATAAGCACCTTTATGCTCAAGCCATAGACGACGTAAATAATGAGACCATTGCTACTTCCTCCACATTGAGCCCTGACTTAAGGGACGAACGGGCAAATGCCACGGTAGAGTCGGCAAGAAAGGTTGGGGCGTTACTGGCGAAGAAGTTACTGGATGATGGGATTACCCAATTGGTATTTGACCGTGGGGGATATCCCTATCACGGAAAAGTAAAAGCACTGGCTGATCAAATGAGAGAGGAGGGACTAGAGTTTTAGTATGGCTAGAAGTGGAAGAAGAAGAGATGATGAGTTTGACGACAACGTAATTGATATTAGCAGGGTTAGCAAGGTTACCAAAGGGGGAAGAAATCTAAGGTTTAGGGTCCTTGTCGCCGTTGGTAATTACGAGGGAATAGTCGGCGTGGGATCCGGTAGCACGGGTGAGATACCAAGAGCGATTAATCAGGCTATTAGAGATGCAAAAAAGCATTTGACCAAAGTACCTATAGTTAACGGGACCATTCCACACAAAGTAGTGGGCAATTTTAAAGCTGGAAAGGTGATTTTAAAGCCTGCCTACCGGGGGACGGGTGTGATTGCGGGCGACGTAGTGGGAACCATTTGTCGTCTGGCTGGTTTGAAAAACATATTGACAAAATCCCTCGGGACTAACAATCCAATGACCTTATCAAAGGCAGTGTTGGCAGGTTTTGCTGAGTTGACTACACCTGAAGAAGTGGCCAGGCTGCGAGGCAGGGACGTGGAAGAGCTTGAGGAGGCATTTCAAGAATGAAGCGACTCGAAGACCTAAAACCATCCGAGGGAAGCAAGAGAAAGAAAGACAGACGTGGTCGTGGCTATGGTTCAGGTAATGGCGGCCACGAATCCGGTAGAGGGACAAAAGGCCAAAACTCCCGCAGCGGTGGCAAGCCCAAGGTTGGGTTCGAGGGTGGTCAGACCCCTATATGGAGAAGGTTTCCGAAAGTGGGTTTCCATAACCCCAATAAAAAAGAAATGGAATGGCTAAACGTAAGCCAGCTAAACGGATACGAAGATGGCGGAGAAATTGACCCTGAGCGGTTAAAACAGGATGGTCTGATTGGCAACGCCAAGGATGGTCTGAAGATTCTCGGTGACGGTGAGTTGAAGCGAGAGCTCACGGTGAAAGCCCATAAGTTCAGTGCCAGTGC
>CAZTJJ010000054.1:0-10494 GCA_964614065.1 uncultured Thermotogae bacterium | reverse complement strand
GAAGACGAATTTTTTAATACCTTGAACGCTCCTCAGGAACAAGTTGGCTCCTATTACGGGGAATCTAAGGACGATATAAAGGACCACCCCGTGATGCTTTACGTGCTAAACTCCGCCAGAGAGAACTTACAATCCCATTTGAGTGACTTAGAAGAAGATGTCTTTTTAATTGTGGACGAGTGCCACAGAGCTGGGAGCAAGGAAAATAGCAAGGTGTTTAACTCCCGGTACGATTACGCACTAGGCCTTTCGGCAACTCCAGAGAGAAGGGCTGATTACGCCTTTGAGGAGATTCTGACCAAAAATCTTGGTAAAGTTATCTATTACTATTCTTATTCCGAGGCCAGAGAAGACGGCATAACTCCAAGTTACCGACTTAAACGTATTGCCGTACCGCTTACGGATAAAGAACAGACTTATTACGAAAAGTACACGAAAAAATTGAAGAAAACCACAGGGAAATTGATGAGTTCCTATCCGGAATTGAGCCAAGCTAAAGGGGATGACTTTCTCAAGCAACTTGGTTCACTACAGGCACGTTATGACGATAGTCTATTTAATTCCTACACCATACTGACAAACAAACGTAAGGAAATTATTCACGAATCCAAGTCCAAGATTGCTGCACTGGAATACCTGATCAATAATGAAATCGACCCGAGGGCGAGGATACTTATATTCCACGAAAGGATAGAGTATGCGGACCTTATCAATGATTACTTTCAGGACAATGGGATAGACTCGACAGTCTACCATACGGGAGCGAAACCTCAGGAAAGGCGGGATAATCTGAGAAGATACAAAGACGGAGAGGTTAACGTCCTAATTACCTGCAGGGCTTTGGACGAAGGCCTGGATGTCCCTGATACTTCCGTGGGAATTATAGTTGCAGCTACGAGCAGCGTTCGGCAGAGAATCCAGAGGGTAGGCCGGATCCTACGCAAATCTCCCGGAAAAGATTATTCGGAAATCTACACTATCTACGTTGAGAATCTGGAGGATAGGATATTTACCGAGTCGGACATGAAGAACCTAGAAAAATCCGCAGAGAAAATTGAAAAGATCGAGTTGGGGTTTAACTGAGGATAAACTCCCAAAAGGAGGACCATGATAGAAGGAGTTGAGAGAGTAAAAAATCTGGGTGGGTTTAGTAATTTTGAATGGGATGAAGAAGTTGAAAACTTTGAGAAGATGAACGTTATCTTCGGGGAGAATGGCAGTGGCAAAACCTCTTTAAGTAATATCTTTCGTTTATTTTCAGAACATTGTGATAATCAAAAAATATGGGAAAAGTTAAAGTCAGAAAATTCCGAAGTTCAAATTTTGTATGATGGCAATACTCTTAGCTATCAACAGGGTTCCTGGGAAGACAATATTTACGTTTTCAATGAACATTTTATTAACGAACACGTGTATGACGGTTCTAAGTCCAATTTATCGGAATTTGATAGTTCAGTAACAACCAAGGAGCAACTCAAGAATCCTGAGATCAACGAGTTGGACGAAAAAATTCAAGGAAAAAGTTATAAGTTAAACGAGATAGAAACATTAATTTCTAGGTTTGAAACAGAGTTCCAGGATATTAAAGACGAGTTAAGCAATGAACTAAATAACGAAATAAAAGGAACAAGATTTCCGAGCAATGTCAATCTTGAAAGAGTTACTGAGGAGCCAAACTTCCTAGAAAACCTAGAAAGCCGTAGCACTTTAAGGGAAAAGTTAAATGAGCAGTTCAGTTTTTATGAATCCTCTACAAATGAGACAGATTTAGACGAGGATATTGCTGAACTGAATAAAACGAATTTGAAAAATGACTTTCAAATTGACTTAAAAGAAATCAAGGCTAAATTGGATAAGTCCGTTGAAGTTGATGCTGAAATAGAAGAAAAAATTGATAGTTTAAAGAAGAAAATCGACTCAAGTGATGGGCTGGTAACCTGGTTCGAAAAAGGTTACAAGCTCTTAAAGTTAAAGCAAGATGACAGAGATAAGGTTCGGTGCCGTCTCTGTAATTCGAATTTGTCGAAAGATCGTAGTAAAGAATTGATAGGCGGTTATAGGTCGTTTTTCAATCCAGAATTCAAAGAACTAAAAGACGGACTTGAAGAAAAACAGGACGAGTTAAGAAAAATAATTGATATGATTGATAAAAATCGTAAATCAATCTCGAAAATCCGCGATGTAAGCGATAAACGCTCTGATATTATAGATGAGGAATTACAAGTAAGAGGAAATACTGAATTACAAGATAGGTTAAAGGGTTTATTGAAAGAAATAGAATCTTTTACAACGGAAAAGTTCAAAGATGTAACAAAGCAAATGGAAGTTTCAAATTTTGAAGGAAAGATTAAAAGGATTGAAGATAATCTGGAAGAGTACACCGAGTTGATAAAATCTATCCAAGAAAATGCAACAAGAATTTTGAAAAGGTTGAGGGAACTGGAAGGAAAAAATGAAGAATATAAGAAAAAGGCCAGAGGGACCGTTAAAAAACTAACATATGCAAAACTTAGCTCTCTTTCTGCAGACGATTTAGATGAAAACTTGTTAACAAATCCTGTCGATAATTTTGAGAATAATTTGGATTTGATCAAGGCATTTTATGAAGAAGCCGAACAATTGAAGGCTAAGATAGACAGTTTAGAAGGGAAGAAGAAGGAGAAAATTGCTGAATTAAAAGATGAGTCCCAACATGTAAATCAACTACTTAAGAAACTCGGAATTCATCATTTCATAATTGATAAAAAAGATGGTAGTAACCAAAATATCGAGGTTCAGTATGAAAGTGGAGAAGCAACTGATGATCTTGAGTATACTTTGAGTTCCGGTGAAAAAACTACTTTAGCATTTGCCTATTATTTGAGCAAAATCAAGTATGAAATTGAAATGAATGACAAAGAATCATTGGGTAATATTACAGTGGTAATTGATGACCCTGTTTCTAGCTTAGACCAGAATCGTTTGTTTTCTACAGCAAATATAATTAAAGATAGGTTTATAGGGGGAGAAAATCCTAGCAGACTTAGAGTTAACCAGCTATTTATTCTCAGTCATAATTTACAGTTCTTAAAATTCTTAAATAATATAGCTAATGTGAATGCTTCAGATAGAGAAGATTACTTGATTTCAAAACGCGATTCGAGAATCAAGCTTGAGGAATTACCAGATAGTTTAAATGCTTATCAAACTGAGTATTTCCATAAATTAATTGACATTATGAACTACGTTAATGGAAATTATAATTATGAGGAAGCTAGAAAGTTTTTGCCTAATTATGTCCGTAATGTGATGGAAACTTTCCTAAGTTTTAAATTTGCTAGATTAAAACATGGAAGTTCAACGGACAAGTACAGGGCACCCAGTCTTGGTAAGTTGATCAATAAAACACAGGAATTTAAAGAAAAAGGCCATCTGTCGTCAGTGTTATCTGAAAAAAATGCTGATGGAAATGTTAATGAAGCCAATTTTCTTAAAAAGCTTAGAGAAATAAAGAGTATTACAGATTCAGGCTCTCACGGAAATGTCCAGAATGCTACAGGCTTTCGATGGATTCCCCAAGACGAACTTGAGAAGTTAGCAAATGATACACTTGATATGATTGAATTTCTCGACGAAATTCATCTTAAGAGGGTGAAGAAAAAGATGGGTTAAAAACAAAGGAAATTCTAGTATGTACCTTTATACCAGAAACAACCTGTAGGGGCTGGACAGATTGGAAGATAACTGTTTGCAACTAACTAATTAGGGAGAGGGCAGTTGCGTAATAATCTTGGACCACCCCCGCCCAAAAGCTTTGAGGGTTTAGCCGTCGTTACTCCAAGATGCATCTCGCTTAGATCATGATTCGATCTCTACACCACAATTCGGACAGTAATTGGCGTCCTGTGTGATCAACTTGCCACATGATGGACAATAGATTTGCTCTTCATCTTTTTCTTCCGGGCTAGACCTTTCTTTGCGGTCCCCCTCTGAGGTTGACTGTCCGTTGGACGGTTCCTTTTGACCTCTGGGTAATCTCCAGACGAAGAAGCTTCCAATGAAGAGCAAAGATCCTCCGATCAGTGGTCCGCCGGCTGTTATTACAGGAGTCGTGAAACCGTATGCTAGCAAGAAGACTCCGAAGACGAACATTGCAATAGCAATGAGCTTTGTAAAGAATTTAAACAAAGTGGCCTCCTTTTTAGTATTACTAATTCCTGGTTATCGCTTTAAGCGACGTTTCGTCCGTCAACTCGTGGTAGTAAATTGTCCACGTTGCCTTATTCCCCTCAACGTCACGGGAGTTAGACATCTCTATTTCTTTGGGCAGGATAACTGAGATCGTAAATGCCCTGCTATCCTTTTCGCTTTCCGATACTTCCGAAAGTAGTGCGGGTATGTTCAACTGGAACTTATAGCTTCCGTCAGAATTTTCGTTTAAGGTAATGTATTTGTGTCTGCCGGGGTCGATCTTTTCTTTGGTTTCAAAAGTGTAATAAAGGTAATCAGAATAATCGATCGTTCTGGTTTCTTTCGTAAAAGTGTAGTTGTTCTGGAGCTCGGGGATGGAGTTCTGAAGCCCCCAGATGAACGTTTTGGCCTGGTTTTCGGCCATAGCCTTGTCGGCACGGAGGGTTATTTTAATATCCATCATTCCACTCTCGTTGAAGCGGAAGGATGTTTGGGTGTTGAGCTGAGAGCAACCTGCGAGTGTAAAAGCCAACAAACCGATAAGTAGAACTAAGGAAAATTTTCGCAATTGGATCGCCTCCTTAATTTAGCGCTTGAAGTTATAAATCTGGCTTTCAGCTTTATCTCAATGGGCTATCTTTTCAATATATCAAGTAACTCATCTCTATTTAAACTCGATAAGAACGATACATCATTTTTGAATACCTGATCGGCCAACTCCTGTTTTTCCTCGAGCATTTCCTTTATTTTCTCTTCTAACGTATTTTCCACGTAAAATTTGTGAACTTGGACTGTTTTCTCTTGCCCTAATCGATGGACTCTTGCAGTTGCCTGCCGTTCCGTTGCCGGGTTCCACCAAAAGTCCATGTGCAAGACGTGATTTGCGGTCTGAAGGTTTATACCGTGTTCTGTGGCTTTTACGCTACAAAGTGCGACATCAATATTATCAGTTTCAAATCTATCTATCAGCATTTGCCGATTTTGTGTACTACCGTCAATTCTAATAAAGCGTATATTCTTTTGAGAGAGAACTTCTCCAAGTAGGTCCAGTGGTTTTATATATTGAGTGAAGATAACTGCCTGATCTCCTTCGTTTACAATCTCTTCAACCCTTTCGACAACCGAATCAAATTTATTTGATCTGCTCATTATCTTTTGGCCATCAACTGAATTAATTAATGAAGGATGGATACAAGTTTGTTTTAACTTTGTCAAAATAGGCAATATGCTTCCTACAAAATTCTCTTTGTCTTCATTGTCAAGACTCTTAAATCTATCTTGAATCTGACCATATATTGATTTCTGCTCTTCCGTCAATTCGACGAAATATTCATTTGTTATTTTTTCAGGTAACTCCTGGGCAACTTTTGATTTATCCCTGCGGGTGAAAAATGGTTGAATTTTATCTTGTAATTCTTTTAGAGCTTCTTCACCCTCTTTGGTGTTTCTGTTCTCCTCGAGTGGTGTGGCAAAGTTCCTCTGAAAGTCTGCATGGGTGCCTAAATGGTCCTTCATCAAAAAGTCGAATATTGACCAAAGTTCGGAGGTTCTGTTCTCAATTGGGGTCCCACTTAAGGCCAAACGATGGGCTGAATTTAACGCTTTAGTTGCTTTTGTTCTTTTAGCTTGCCTGTTTTTGATTTTGGTTGCTTCGTCTAATATCAAGTAAAATAATGGGTATGTTGCTATCTTTTCTACGTCATTCCGGATAGTAGCGTACGTGGAGATAAATAGATTTTGTCGGGCAGGGTAGAAGACTTCTGGCCTCCTATTTTGACCATGATAGATTCGAATTTGGTGTTTTTCAGGATCAAAAACTTTTTCAGCTTCTTTCTTCCAATGGCCAATCACCGATTTTGGGGAAATGATTAATGAAGGTCTTTGGACATTTTCCTTTTCATAAGCTTTCTTCATTGCAGCTAAAGCTTGGATGGTTTTACCTAGCCCCATTTCATCTGCCAAGATCCCGTGAAGCCGATTTTGTTGTAGCCAGTGAAGCCAAGAAGCACCCTTTCTTTGATAATTCCTAAGTATTATTCCGTGGTTCTTTAGTCTTTCTTCTGCAAGCTTATCCAGAGAAAAGTTAGGGTTTGGGTCGAAGTCACCAAGAGAATATAAAAAATCCTGATAGGCCTTTGAGGCTTTTTTATTACCACCAATGTCTTCGATAAATTCTTCAAGGCTTCTGTATTTACTAGCTTCAACTCTATATCCCTCATCGGTCTTTTTAGCTCCGATATCTTCTAAGTAGTCATTGTATTTCTCAATTTTTTCTTCGTCGACCTTCACCCAGGTATTATCATCTAGTCTTTGAAAATCTGAACCATCCTTTTTGCTTATTCTTTGTGATAGTTCTTGTTGGCTTAACTGATGACCTTTTACTTTGTACTCGATATCAAAATCTAGCCATCCTTTTGATGATTTATTGACCGAAACGGTTGGTTCTGGGGTGGAGTCGACAACATTTACCTCTTTTGCTTTGTCAGTTAGAACAGTGGTCATTTCTGAGTCTAGTAAAGCAAGATCTCTGAGAAAAAATTCTGGAACATCTTTGAGGTCTATTTGAAGAGAACTTTGGTTCAGAAAATCATCTGTTGACTCAGCTACGTCTGGTTTTTTATAAAATTCGTTACCGAAGCGCAACCAGCCGTTTCCAATGTCAGTCAGTTCCTCCGATTCTTTAACTTCTTCAGAACTATCTGTTTGATATCCAGGCTTTACTTCCACACCTTCTTCCGGATCGTATTCTACTTCTACTGCCGGTTCAGCTTCTTCTTCAGAAACGGAGAGTTCCTTTACATTCTCTGAAAAGGCCACGTTTTTTCTTTCTCGTAAATACTCTAATTCGGGTGGGAATATCTCAAATATCAGAGACCCGTCTTCGGTAAATTTAGGGGATCGATCTAAAATAGATAAGAGAGTTTCGAAGTCCTCTGTTTTAACCGGATAATCGTTTTCGCCAACTTGTATTCTTCCACCGTATCTATCTATATTTGAGATATCTTTAAGTTTTACTGGGTTCTCTGTATTTTCTGCAATTACATGGACGGACACTAAAAAGTTTCGGGCATCTTTTTGAGTGACATCAAAGGAAAGCTTCGCTTTTGATGGGGATTCGTAGCCAGTAATCCTCTGAATTATCCTTAATGGGAAGCTTAGAGTGACCATATCGTATAAGTTTTGTTAATTTTTATCTCATTTATTTTTACTTTTGCGTTTAATCCTATTTAAAGTCTTCTTCAAATCTCGATCATCAAGCCCTGAGTTTTCCCTTGAAGCACTTGGGTCTTTGGTCCGTAATACTTGACGCATATTACTATACCAGGATGGCGGGTCTCCCCAAGGTGGGTAAAATCCTTTTAGGTATCGGTTCGCTTTTCTAGCCGACTCCGAATGATCTTGAGGGTCCAAGACTGCTTTGGTGAAGTCTCTTACAGAAACGTTTCTCAATTTCTCTAGAGCTTTCACTGGTTTCTTCTTTAAGGCATTAAGCCTATCGATTTGTTGTTCTAGATCACTAATTTCTTTTTTCAACTCTCTTACTTTTTTCTTTTCTCCCGAAAAGACCTCCTTATCTTGACCAACCTTCTTGGAAAGTTTTGATATCTTACTTTTGTTTCTATTATGCCAGTTTTTTAAAGATGCGCTGGTTTTTTGCCCTATTCCTTTAATATTCCTAGCTTTCCTAATAATTCTGCTACCCATCTTCTCCAAATCAGACCATTGGCTATCTGAAGTCCGTTTTATGATCGATAGGATTTTTGTTGAGTACTTTTTCCCTACGCCGCCAATGGAACTATAATTATCCTCAAAGTAATCTTTAAAAGCTTTTTTGTTTTGTTTTGCTCTCAGGTTCGATTTAATATTACGGCGATTGTGAATCTTTTTTTCTTTCTTATCTTCCTTCTCTTTAATGAGTTTGTTTAACCTAGATATGTTTTCTCTTAGCATTTTCTTGTGGTTGGTGCCACGACAGTTTCTATAAACTTGCTTTGCCTCAGCAATTTTCTCGCGCTTTTCTATCCAGGAATTGATTTTTCGTTTTAGCGCTTCAAACATTTTTATTTCCAAAATTCATGATGGAAATAGCCTAATTGCCCAATCTTTGTCGATACTCTACTGAAAATTACGTTCTATGTATTCCATAGCCTCTTTTATGCTAAGAGGCCTAGAGGAGCTACCAGACCTAACATAGAATCTTTGGCCTTCAAAGTAGACGGGGTCGGGACTTGCCTCGACAGAAACTACAGCCAAGGTTTTCCCTTGGGCCTCTTTAAATTCCAAATGGACGTACATTGCCGTAATATTTTTACCCAGTTTTTCAGAGGCGATTTGGTTCAAAGTTAATTCAAACTTATCTTTGCTGTTCTTCATCAGCTTCAAGTCGCGCTCTATCCCCTTAATTTCTTTAGTACCGTCTTCCACACCGATAATTAGTGTGCCTCCATCAGAATTGGCAAAGGCACATACCTCCTTTACTACTTCTTCTTTTAATGCTTTGTTTGGTTGGTCTTGATGTACATCGTAAAGGAGAGTTTCTTTGAATTCTATTCGTGTGTTTTCTCCTTTTTTGATTAACTCCTCCGTGGATTCTGGAATAGGCCCTATAGGCTTCTCAATTAATGACTTCATGAAGTCATTAATGGCCTCAGCAATCATTTTCCTTCTATTTGACAAGAAATGTTCGTAATTATCTAACTTCCATAATTCCTTATTTTCAGGAATAAATTGTTTGTCCAAAGCTTCTGGGTGCTCTTTTTTAACCTTGGGCAGATATTCCTCTGGTAATTTATTCGATAGCCTTTTATTCCCTTTTGGAGTGATAAAAGCACGGTTAGCAATTTCATTTACTCTCTTTCTAGCCATGTGATTTTTCGAATCATAAATATTTCCATACAATTGTGATTTCGGGAAAATATGGTGTGATTCTAATCTATAACTTCCTTTTAAAGGTTCTCCCGTTTTCCAGTCAACTGGTTCATTATTTCGGGATAAGATCCTAAGCATGTTGTAAAATCGTTTACTGCGTTTTCCTCTACCATCTAAATCACCTGGTTGAACTTCTATTCTCCCACTTTCACTTCTTATTTCCTCCATTAGTTCTACCGTGGGATTTTCTTCCGTGAGGAACGAAATATCTTTTTCTAGCTTAGAATCTGTTGAGCTCCCATATCTAGACCACATTAGAGCTGCGTATAACCATTTAAAGAATTTTCTTTTCTCCTTATAAGATAATTCCAGACTGTTATTATCGATATAATAGACCAATGGAATTAACGCTGCTCTGGTGCTAATGAATGTGGAATCCTGTATATGGGCCTCGTTTTTTAGAAGATTAACCAAATAGTCAAGGGTTTCACCAAGTCGATCCCAAACATTGACGAGTTCTTCTTTTGGCGTATCGTAGACCTTTTCGTAGGTCATTGAGTTCGTTGTAACTGCAATTATACACTTGACGTAGAAATCCAAGCCAAAGTCGAAACCTTTATCTGAGAGTTCCTTTCTCTTTTCTTTGACTTTGCGTCTTATATGAGGCCAATGGGCGCTCATGTGGGCGAGAGCGAGCTCTGCCTCTCCAAGTTCCGTCCCTTGGTCATTCACTAAATGGAAGAGGTCTATAGATTGGTGCACATTGGCGGATTTTGGTAGTTCTTCCAGGGGCATACTAAGGTTCGTTATGTTCTCAACTCTCTTCAGTTCTTTTTGATATTTTTTTGCTTTATCTGCTAGTTTTTCTGAAGAACCATTGGCTTTTTCTTCTGCTATCTCCCATTCGTTTATACTGTCTGAAAATATGTCTGTTACTTTAACCCATTCAATAGATTCTCTTACTGGTTTGTTTTCGTAATTAAAGTTTCCGTTTTCTAAATTGAAAGACAGGTTCCGTGGGTCAGAGTTGATTTCATGCTCTTTGTAATAGGGTGGTATTTTGTTCTTAATAAGCATATATAGAACGGTTAGCCTCTGCTGGCCATCAAGTAATACCTTGAACAGGCCGAATGTTTTTCTATTTACTGCATCATTTTTTATCTCGGGAGGGTCTTCTGTATTCCAAATCAGCAAACTGCCTATAGGATATTTTTTGTATAAAGATTTTATTAATTCTTTTGATTGATCCTTTCTCCAGACAAATTCTCTTTGAAATTCGGGAAGAACTATTGCGTTTGATTCAACCTTATCGAGTAGACTTCCAATTTCAGCCATTATTGCCTCCTATGATTGTTTTTCTACGTAAATTACTACAGAACTAATGAAATACTTGTTTCTAATATTTTATAAATTTTGATAGTTTTGGCAAATTGACCTGCTACAAAATCACTAGAA
>CAZTJJ010000053.1:9536-10895 GCA_964614065.1 uncultured Thermotogae bacterium | reverse complement strand
TCCTGATAAACTTGGCGAGCCCTACAGGCGGGAATAATTAATGGATTTTCTTGATATAATAATAAAGAAGCGCAATGGAGAGAGGTTAACTCCAGAGCAGATTGACCGGGTAATATCCAATTACGTCGATGGTTCCATTCCCGATTATCAGATGTCTGCCTTCCTCATGGCTTCCTACTTTAACAATTTGGACAGAGAAGAGACTGCTGGATTAACCAGAAGTATGGTTAACTCTGGATCGCGGGTCGACTTATCGGGAGTACCGGGGTTTAAGGTCGATAAACACTCTACGGGCGGAGTGGGAGACAGTGTTTCGTTGATTTTAGCTCCGGTTGTCGCATCTTTGGGATTAAAAATCGGGAAATTATCCGGACGGGGGTTGGGGCATACTGGGGGAACCATAGACAAATTGCAGTCGATTCCTGGTTTTCGCACCAATCTCTCCAGAGAGGAATTTATCTCGGCTGTGGATAAGGTCGGAGTGGCTATAATGGAGCATACCCAGGACCTGGTTCCCGCCGACCGGAAGCTTTATGCCCTCCGGGACGTAACCGGCACTATAGAGTCCATTCCATTTATTATTGGCAGCATTATAAGCAAAAAGGTAGTGTGCGACCCGGATGGGGTGGTACTTGACGTGAAAGTCGGTAACGGAGCCTTTATGAAAGATATGGAGAGAGCGAACGAACTGGCAGTAGGTTGTAAGGATATAGGTGGACAGTTTGGTCTTTCGGTTTCGGCTTTGATTACCGATATGAACCAACCTCTGGCCAATTCCATTGGAAACGCTTTAGAGGTCGATGAAGTTATTGAAGTTCTAAAAGATAGGGTGGCAGGAGATTTGCGGGAGGTATCGGTTAACCTTGCCGCCGAGCTTTTGCTACAGGCGGATCAAGTGGATTCTTTGGATGAGGGACTAGGTAAAGCTCGGGAGCAAATCAGATCCGGTGCCGCGCTGGAGAAGTTCCGTCAATTTGTCGAAAATCAGAGCGGGAACCCGAAGATCGTGGACGACCCGGATCTTTTACCGCAGGCGGGCGCAAAGCAGTCTGTTTCCCCATCGGAAAGTGGTTACCTCCACAAGTTAGAAGCTTTTAAGATTGGTCAGGCGGCGAGCTTGGTGGGTGCGGGGAGACGTGAAAAAGGAGCAAAAATTGATCCTGCCGTGGGAATCAAGCTTGAACGTCGCGTGGGAGACGAAGTTGTAGCGGGAGAGCCGGTGGTCTGGATTCACTATAATGATCGGGCGGATTTGGAAGGGGCAGTAAAGCTGGTGAAAGACGCATTTCACGTGGAACCTTCCTCGCCGGAAGCTCCCACCCTTATTAAGAATAGAATTTGTTAGTATTTTCCTGGACG
>CAZTJJ010000053.1:0-9436 GCA_964614065.1 uncultured Thermotogae bacterium | reverse complement strand
CACCCGGGCTACATTCATATTATCCAGCAGGGCGAGCTCCCACGCTCGGCCGAAGGTTTCGCTTACAACATCCCGCATGAGCATGGGAGCTCATGCTGCTTTGTTTCCATAGTTACTTCACCCAATTCCCTCCTCACGCCGACATTTCTTGACTGCGCTATATCTAAGTTGTACTGATTGCCCGGTTGGTCTAAAATATTTTCGTCATGTATCTTACAAATTCCAAAACGATAAAAGAGCTGGACGGTCAAGCAGTAGAAGAGTGGAATATCCCTTCCTCCGTTTTGATGGAGAATGCCGGTCGTAGCGCCGTGGGGATTATCAAGGAACAAATAGACGAGCTACCCGAATCAGCGGTTGTAGTTGCTGGAAAAGGAAACAATGGTGGAGATGGGCTGGTAATTGCGCGCAGGCTTATCGATAGCGGCGTACGAATAAAGACTTACGTAATTGGTGACAGAGATTCGTTGACAGAGCAGACCACCAGAAATCTGGAAATCCTTGAGAGAATGACCAACGAAGTCTTCTTCACCGAGCCGAACGATGAGCAGATGTTGGCTGATCTCAACTCCAATCCGCCCTTAATTATCGATGCAATATTTGGTATAGGGATTAGTGGCCCATTGAGAGGTGATTATCCGGAGCTAATTTCCCAGATCAATAACAGTGAAAGCATCGTGGTGGCCGTAGATATACCGTCGGGATTGCCTGGTGATACAGGGGATCCAGAAGGTGAAGCTGTAAAAGCTGACATCACTGCAACAATGGGATTGGTCAAAATCGGTACCCTGTTGCCAGAGGCGTTTAAGTACGTTGGTGAACAGTTTGTCGCCTCTGTAGATTATCCCAGAGTTATGATGGAGGATCATAAAGCAATCTGGCGACTTCTTCGAGATAAGTATGTTAGGGATTTATTGCCCACTCGTAATGTTGCAGGTCACAAGGGGGAGTTCGGACGCTTACTTGTTGCGGGGGGTTCCACGAGCATGACCGGGGCTCCAATACTCTCTGCAAAGTCCGCATTGAGGTCTGGGACTGGTTTGGTGTACTTAGCTGTTCCTGAGAGTTTGAGTGAAATATTCTCGACCAATGTGGTTGAGGGTTTGAACATTAGCCTTCCCGATAAAGACGGGAAATTGACTCAAGACTCTCACCTGGAGCTTAAAGAAGCGACTGAAGACAAGGATGCTGTCGCAATTGGCCCCGGTATCGGTAGACATAAGGCTACGGCTGAATTAGTGAGAAATTATTTATCTGGAATATCGGTTCCAGCAGTTATAGACGCGGATGCTATACCGGCTTACAGTAACTGTGAGCAAGATCTAGAATCTTTGTCGGATGCGGTTTTGACTCCTCATCCGGGTGAATTAGCGAAACTGATTGGATCCAGTCCTGCACAAGTTGATAAAAAGCGATTTGATCTAGTTCCCGAATTGGCCCGGGAATTCGGAATTACCCTCGTATTAAAAGGTGTGCCCACGGTGGTCAGTTCTCCGTCGGGTAGGACTTCCGTTGCCAGTTGCCCAAATAGCGGTCTGGCAAAGGGAGGGAGCGGGGACATCTTAACTGGGCTGATCGGTAGCTTCATGGCTCAGGGACTTAAACCTTATGAGGCTGCTCAGCTGGGTACATGGCTTCACTGTAGAATTGGTGAAGTAGGTGTAAACGAATATGGCGTTGACTACCTGCAGCCTGGCGATTTAATTGGTTTTATCAGCCGAGTGCTGAAAGAATGGAGGAATTCTTAGGTAGATGGCTGATTTCGAGTTAATAGATAGTCACGCTCACCTTACATCGGATCAATACGAACAGGATCGAGATAATGTTTTGAAAAGAGCCCAGAATACGGGCGTCGGAATTGTCAGCATGGGCATTGACCTTGCCACTAGTCAACAGACAGTAGAACTGGCTGATAGGCATGACGGGGTATATGCGGCAGTTGGCTTCCATCCTCACGAAGCAAAATATTTTTCAGAGAAATCCCTGGAGGATTTACGTAGCCTGGTTGGACCTAACGTCAGGGCGGTTGGCGAGATAGGGCTTGACTATTATAGAAATCTTTCGCCACGGGATGACCAACAAGAAGCTTTTGTCCGGCAATTGAGCCTTGCGGTTGAGCTTGGCTTGCCTGTCTCGATTCATAATAGGAAGTCAACCGACGATATGTTGAGATTGTTACGCTCTCTTGAGGAGCTTCCCAAAGGTGCAATTCATAGTTTTTCAGGGCCTTATGAATTGGCGGAGGAGTTCATCGCCTTAGGTTTTTTCTTGGGGATAAGTGGTCCGGTGACTTTTCAAAAAGAAGACGGGTTTAGAGAGGTGGTGAAGAGGATATCATTAGAGAACCTCCTTCTTGAAACTGATTCTCCGTATTTAACGCCGCATCCTCATAGAGGGAAGCGGAACGAGCCTGTTTACGTCAGATATGTTGCGAAGACTATTGCGGATACGAAAGGGATTTCGCGAGATGAGGTGAGCAGAAAAACGACCGACAATGCGGGGAGGTTATTTGGCATAAATGGCTACTAATCCAGGAGAATTGGGCATGATCCTGGGATCGCATTTGTCTATTGCAGGTGGTGTGGATAAAGCAATAGACAGAGCATATGCTCTCAACGAGAATGCCCTCCAGATATTCTCACAAAATGTTAGGGCGTGGAAAACCCGGCAATTAGGAGTTGAAGAGGTTGAAAAGTTCAAGAACAAAAGAGAAAAGTATGGAATCGATTACGTAGTTATTCACACGAGCTATTTGCTCAACCTGGCTTCTCCAAAAGACAAATTGTGGGAAAAGTCAAAAGCCGGATTACTGGAAGAGATCGAACGTGCAGACGCCCTTGGTATTTCCGCGATTAACACACATATCGGTTCCCATACGGGATCGGGATTAGAAAACGGCCTTAACCGTCTGGTGACTGCATTGCGAGATATAACTGAGACGGAGGAGTTTAATAATTCAACTGTAACTATTCTGCTTGAAAATACTGCGGGAGCGGGCTCAACTTTAGGTTCCGACTTTTCCGAGCTCGGTCAAGTACTGGATCAGATTGATTATCCTGATCGATTCGGGGTCTGCGTTGATACCTGTCATGGTTTTGCTGCTGGATATGATTTGTCCACGAAATACGGCGTCCAGTGCACCTTAGAATCCTTTGATGAGCATGTGGGAACCGATAACCTGAAACTCGTTCACTTAAACGATTCGAAAGGTGAGCTTGGGTCCAATAAGGACCGCCATAATCATATCGGTAGAGGGAAAATTGGTGAAGAGGGCTTTAAAGCCATTATCAATCACCCTGACGTGCGGGACTTGCCGTTTATCCTGGAGACCCCCAAGGAAAAGCTCGATGGTATGGAGGCTGATAGAGTAAATTTGGACAAGGTTATGGATTTACGAGCGAATTTCTAGAGCAGACTAAATATACTCATTATGCGGTGTGTATTTGCTCTAAGTTGATATTTCACCATTGGTTTATTAAGATATAGTCTGGGTTAATAGCTTTTGACTCTGTGGTTAGATTGGAATGGCTTAGGTACTTACTGAACAATATTGCTAACGGCAAGATTTGCGACAAGTTATATATAAAGAAGCCTTTGTTGCCTTATCCTAGTACAGGAGGTATCGGCTATGGAAATCCTAAAAGTTGCTTCAAAATCTAACCCAAACTCTGTTGCTGGCGCCATTGCTGGCGCAATTGAGAGCGATGGTATCGTCGAGGCTCATTCAATAGGTGCTGGGGCAGTAAATCAAACCGTTAAAGCAATCGCAATTGCCCGCCGTCTTTTAGACGAAGGGGAAGAGAAACTTACTGTCATTCCAGGGTTCATTGATCTCGAGATTGAAGGTGAAGAGAAAACGGGGATAAAGTTTGTTATCAACTACGAGAGCTAAGTAAGTTAATCACTATAACCTATTTCCTCTCTTCTTACTTAGAGACTATTCTCCCATTATTTCAGGAACATCTTATTTTATGATTAAACAAGAAATTAGGATTCTATTATTAGAAGCGCTTTCGGATTTGGGGTATGAGCTAGATGACTCTACAGTTAATGTAGAAGAACCTACTAATCCGGAGTTTGGAGATTTCTCTTCTAACGTTGCATTAGAACTTGCCTCTGTATCTGAACATCCCCCTCGTGAGATTGCAGAGGAGATAGCGGATAGCATAGATCGGGAATATTTTTCGAAGGTTACTGTAGATGGCCCAGGTTTTGTGAACTTCGTATTGGATAGAGCTTGTGTTGAGGAAACGCTGCGTGCGCTGCTGCGCAAGAGTAATCCGCTGCAGAACGTCATCAAGCCGCGGGAAGAAGAAGTTCAGATTGAATTTGTGTCCTCAAACCCTACCGGACCGTTAACAGTTGGTCATTGTCGTCAGGCAGTGCTGGGAGACGTGTTGACGGCCTTGTATAGAAAACTGGGCTACGACGTTTCTACCGAATATTATTTCAATGACGAGGGAAAGCAAATTGAGGTTATGGCCCGGACTCTGTGGGCTCGGTATATGCAGGAGCTTGGCCACGAAATGGAAATTCCAGAGGAAGGTTACCAAGGAGATTACCTGATTAAAATTGCCCAGTCCGTAGTGGAAGAACAAGGCGACAAGTATACCGTCTGGAACGGTGATACTGAGAACGTATTTAAGCAAATAGGCTTGAAGGAAATGGTTGATAGGATACAGGAAGATCTTGCAAGCTTGGGGGTAAAGTTCGATAACTGGTTTAGCGAATCACAGCTCCATAGGGATGGTAAGGTGGATGAAGCCCTTCAGACACTTCAGGAAAATAACGGTACTTACAGTGAAGATGGAGCCCTATGGCTTAAGGCCAAAGAAGAGGGTGCTCCACAGGATGTAGTATTGGTAAAAAGCGACGGCGATCCTACCTACCTTCTTCCTGATTTAGCTTATCACAAGGACAAGTTCGATCGGGGTTTCGACAGGGCCATTGTTTTGCTTGGCGCTGATCACCAGAGGCACGTGGAGAACATGAAAGCTGGGCTGAGTAAACTAGGTCTTCCTGAGGATTTCTATCACGTTTTGATTAATCAGTTTGTGAGTCTTTCCCGTGACGGTGAAGTCAGGAAGATGTCGACGAGAAGAGGCGAGTTCGTGACCATGAAGGACCTGGTTGATGATGTTGGTTGCGACGTGGTTAGATACTTTATGGTAGCTCGCAAACCGGAGAGCCATCTGGAGTTCGACTACGATTTGGCAAAAGAGCAGTCCATGGATAATCCGGTTTTTTATCTGCAGTACGCTTATACAAGAATTGTGAGTATTTTTAGAAAGTCCGAGCTGTTACCAGAGGAATTGCCCTACGATAAGTTAAAGTTGGGAAAACTTGACAAGCAGGAAGAGAAGAATTTGATTAAAATCTTGGATAAATTCCCGGAGACTGTGGAGATTGCAGCTTACGATTACGGACCTCATCACCTTGCAAGTTATGGAGAGGAACTGGCTTCGTCTTTTCATAGTTACTATAACAAATACAAGGTTTTGACCCACGACGAGGAGTTAAGTAAGGCTCGACTTGGATTGTGCCGAGGTGTGCAAATTATTTTGGAGGAACTTCTAGAAATCCTGGGTGTCAATGCTCCGAATAAGATGTAGCTCAAATTGAGGAATTCTGGAGCGTGGTTGGAACAAATTAAGTTACTCGAGTGTTTGATGAGAAAAGCAGGAGTTGTCCTTCTAGTTTTATTTATACGTGGATCGTAAGGAAGAGAATCGCACGATTTAGGGTGTAGGTTGGTTTATGAGGAGGAATAATCTACTAAATGGGTTGGTTTGATAGATTAACTACTGGTTTAACGAAAACCAGAGAGAATTTAGTTGGAAGAGTAGAGAGTATAATTAGTGGTTACAGCTCAATAGGGCCCGAGCTGCTTGAGGAGATCGAGGAGCTATTGGTTACCGCTGATATCGGTGCGAAGACAGCTCTAGAAATTATTGATCATATAAAGAAAAGAGTGGAGGAAGAAGGAGAAACGAATCCAGAATTTGTAGAGGATCTTTTGAAATCTGAGCTAAAAGCGAGATTGAAAGGTGCTGAAGGGTACCTGGCATGTAATAACGAAGGTCCGACTGTGATGTTGGTGATGGGAGTAAATGGTTCGGGAAAGACCACGACCATCGCAAAAATTGGTAAAAGGTATACTTCCCAGGGTAAAGATGTTGTATTTGCTGCCTCTGATACGTTTCGTGCGGCTGCAATTGAACAATTACAGTTCTGGGCAGAGGAAGTCGGTGCAACCCTGATTAGTCACAAAATCGGAGCTGATCCGTCGGCGGTAGCTTTTGATGCGTTGGATCATACACTGAACAGCGATTCGGATTTACTTCTCATCGATACTGCAGGTCGACTGCAAACTCAACACAACCTGATGGAGGAGTTAAAGAAGATTAATCGGGTAGTTGAGGGCAAACTTGGTCGTTCGCTTGACGAAAGGTTGTTAACGATAGATGCTACTAATGGTCAGAATGGCCTTTCTCAGGCGGAAAAATTTGATCAGGCCGTAGGGCTCACGGGTATTGTCTTAACGAAACTGGACGGTACGGGTAAAGGTGGAGTGATATTTCAGATACATGAGGAGTTTTCTGCTCCAATCAAGTTGATCGGTGTTGGCGAGAAACAGGAAGATTTACATGAATTTGACCGAGATCAATTTGTGGAGGCTCTCTTCAAGTAATCAGTAAATTGTAAATCATTAGAACAATTTACGGGAGGTTAATAAATGGAATACGTCTATTTCTTTGGTGCTGGAGAAGCTGATGGCTCTGAAGATTTAAAAGGGATTCTTGGTGGGAAAGGTGCGAACCTGGCGGAAATGACCAATCTGGGGATACCGGTTCCAGCCGGGTTTACCATTTCCGCGGAAGTCTGTCAGTATTACTATCAAAACGAAGAACAATATCCGGAAACTTTACAAGAAGAAGTCGAAAGTAACCTGAGGAAACTGGAAGAGGTCAACGAAAAGGATTTTGGAGACCCCAAAGACCCTTTATTGGTGTCTGTACGATCCGGTGCTGCTATCTCCATGCCCGGAATGATGGATACCGTGTTGAACGTAGGTTTAAATGAGAATACCTTATCTGGTTTAATTGAGAAAACCGATAACCCAAGGTTTGGCTGGGATTCCTACCGGCGATTAATACAGATGTACGGAGAAGTTGTTAAAGGCATCGAAGCCAGGGAGTTTGACCTGGCTCTAGAAGAGATCAAAGAGGAAAAGGGTGCGGAGAACGACACTGATTTAACTGTTGACGATTTAAAAGAGGTCGTCGAAAGGTTCAAACACATTTACAAGGCAAGCCTGGACGAGAAGTTCCCAACTGAACCGCGTGATCAGCTCTGGGGGGCTGTTGACGCTGTATTTGGGTCCTGGAACAATCCGCGGGCTGTCAAATACAGAAATATCCACGATCTTCCACATGATGCGCTTGGTACAGCCGTAAACGTTCAGACCATGGTCTTTGGTAATACTGGCGAAAACTCTGTAACTGGGGTCGCATTTACCAGGAATCCGTCCACTGGAGAGAACGAAAGATATGGCGAATATCTCAAAAACGCTCAGGGTGAGGACGTAGTAGCCGGTGTGAGAACCCCAAAGGATATCAAACAGTTGCAGGAGGAAATGCCTGAAGCCTGGGATGAACTGGAAGAAATTTTCCAGACCCTGGAGGAACATTACAGGGACGTTCAGGACGTAGAATTTACCGTGGAAGACTCTAATTTATACATGTTACAGACCAGAACAGGTAAGAGAACTGCTAAAGCTGCGGTGAAGATAGCTGTTGATATGACCAAGGAAGGTTTGATTGACGAGGAGACTGCAGTCAACAGAATCGACCCGGAAACATTGGATCAGCTACTCCACCCCTCGTTTGACAAATCTGCCGATAAAGAAGTACTGGCGAAAGGATTAAATGCCTCTCCGGGTGCAGCAGTCGGTGAAGTGGTATTTACCGCTGCCGAAGCTGTGGCCAAAAAAGAAAGCGGGGAAAAGGTTGTGTTAGTTAGAACTGAAACTTCCCCCGAAGATATCGACGGTTTGGAAGCAGCAGAGGGTGTTTTAACGTCCCGTGGCGGAATGACTTCTCACGCTGCAGTAGTTGCTAGAGGAATGGGAAAACCGGCCGTAGCAGGTTGTGGTGCAATCGATATCGACTACGAGGCGAAACAGTTCTCCGTGGACGAAAGAACGGTCGAGCAGGGAAATTATATCTCGATTGACGGCACTACTGGAGAAGTAATGCTCGGTCAAGTTCCCACTGTCGATGCTAAAATGGATGAAAATTTCCAGCAGCTGATGCTGTGGGCCGACGATATCAGAAAGCTTGGTATCAGAACTAACGCGGATACACCCGAAGACGCAAGACGAGCTCGGGAATTCGGGGCTGAAGGTATAGGACTTTGCAGAACTGAACATATGTTCTTTGGTGACGAACGACTGCCTTTCATAAGGCAGACCATCATGGCCGAAAGTAGGGAAGATAGAGAAGAGTTTTTGGCTGAACTGGCAGAGTTTCAAAAATCCGACTTTACCGGTATCTTATCCGAAATGGAAGGACTGCCCGTAATTATCAGGCTACTGGATCCCCCGCTCCATGAGTTCTTGCCTGATTCTAAAGAGGAAGTAGACGAATTTTCCATGCAGACAGGGAGAGATCCCAAAGAAGTTCAAGCCAAGATTGACGAGTTGAAGGAATTTAACCCCATGCTTGGGCACAGAGGTTGTCGATTGGGAATAACTATGCCGGAGATTTACGAGATGCAGGTAGAAGCCATAGTCCGTGCTGGAGCGGAACTAAAGGCCGATGGGGTTAACGCAATCCCTAAAATTATGGTACCTTTGATCGGCTCACCGGAGGAGATGAGACGTGTCAAAGAGTCTGCTCAGTCGGTTATTGACGATGTTTTGGGATCCCTCGATACCGATCTGGAATACGAGATTGGTACCATGATCGAGATACCAAGGGCATGTATATTGGCCGATGAAGTTGCCAAGGAAGCTGAATTCTTTTCCTTTGGTACCAACGACTTAACTCAGATGACTTTTGGTTTCAGCCGGGACGATGCGGGGAAGTTCCTGGACGCCTATCTCGATCAAGGAATCCTGGCAAAGAACCCGTTTGAGACACTGGACGATAAAGGGGTGGCTCAGATGATGAGAATGGCAGTCGAGAAAGGAAGAAGTGAAAACCCAACTTTGTCCATAGGAATATGTGGTGA
The DNA here is from genome assembly GCA_964614065.1 of uncultured Thermotogae bacterium. GTDB lineage: Bacteria > Bipolaricaulota > Bipolaricaulia > M55B111 > M55B111 > M55B111. Next base: position 202 of record CAZTJJ010000053.1, on the reverse strand, counting down.
ACAGGGAGGAGACCCCGATTCAATTCGGATTGGCAAAGAGGTAGGATTAGATTACGTGAGCGCTTCTCCGTTTAGAGTACCTATTGCACGACTAGCGGCAGCACAGGTGGAACTAGAGAACTAATATCAAAAAGTTCATATAAATAAGTTTGTCTACTCGGGCAGGAGAAAGTCGTTCCTGCCCGATTGCTATTTTGCGTTA
>CAZTJJ010000052.1:0-11045 GCA_964614065.1 uncultured Thermotogae bacterium | reverse complement strand
CAAGGGCTCTCAATAACAGAGGCCACGAGATAGAAATAGATAATATAAACTGGAACATGCCCGATGATCTGGATGAATTTGATATAGTACACATGGTAAATTCCAACGGACCCAATGGTGCGCACCAAGCCCTTGCTGCCCTTGCTCATAGACAGGACATACCGGTAGTTGGTACTCCGACTTTTTGGCCCCCTAAAGAATTGGCCGCTGATGTGAATAATCAGCGAAACCAGTCAATGATAGATTTACACATGAAGACCTTAATTCCTTGGCTTGCCAATACGGATATGCTGACCCCTAATTCAGAAATAGAAGCTCAAAAGTTGAACGAAAAAATAGACCCAATGAGATACGAAGTCGTCCCCAACGCAGTAAATCTGGAAGAGGTAGAAGCGGTTGAGGAAAATCCACATGAACCGCCAGAGGAATGGGGCGATTACGTTATTTGTGTTGGGCGTGTTGAGCCAAGAAAGAATCAGTGGCGACTTATCTACGCCATGCAGGGGCTTTGGGATAAGGGTATTGATGCCAACCTAGTGCTTATCGGTCAAGTCAATCCTAATTACTGGCAAAAGCTAAGTAGCGAAGTCAAGAGACACGGCGAAAAGATATTTATTGAAGACGAGCTACAGAAACCAATAACGGTAATGAATGCCATGAAACATGCTAGGGTCGTGGCTATGCCCTCATTCATCGAGACACCAGGACTGGTGGCACTTGAAGCCGGAGCACTCGATGTTCCGTTGGCCATAACGGACAGGGGGGCTACCAAGGAATACTTTGGCGAAGACGCTAATTATTGTAACCCGCAACGTGTTGACTCTATCGCAGAAGCTTTGACACAGGCTTGGAACCAAGACGGTAGCAAATGTTCAGATAAGATAAAGAAACATTATAACTATCAAATAGCAGCATCAATTTTAGAAAGAACATACAAGGAGTTGATAGAATGAGAAACCTTTCAGACCTCAACACTGACAATGCACCGACGATTGATATTCCGTTGGACACGCCAGAAGAATTTCCAGATTCGGTGGAGCTAGAACCGCTCCGTAAATTGGATTGGGCTAAAGTAGATAAGAATTTGGACAAAAACGTAAAAACTGACATTATGGAAGTTCAGGCGGCAATGGAAGAGTTGGATGTAGATAGAGAGGATGCCAGTATTGATAATCCCGAGGTACGTAAGATTGCCTTACAATTCCAGGAAAAGATGGACGATGCCGCCCAAATTGAGATGTGGTATCACGGGCTCAAACGTGTTGACCCTGATCTTGACAGGGAAAAGGTTGACTACATTATTACTCATTGTATTAGCGATCCCGAACAATTCCAGCGTGGAACTTGGTGGTTATTTAATGGTGTAGATCCCGCCGAGGCCCAAGAGGAACTAGCGGATAGTGGTGGTTCGGGAAATCCAACAGAGTCAGAGAGCGAGGATACCACGGAAGAACAATAAATTGGACAGGAATAGAGACCCTGTTAATGAGATGGTTTAATATGTCCCCGTTTACAATACGGATGTTGACGCTTTCACAGATATTTAATTACGTGAACGGGGCCATGAGGTTTGAGCAAGACCAATACATGCTCAACCAACCCGCAATGAGCGAAGGTAAAAAGTGGGGTCGTCAGGTTGAGCGACATTTAAACGATATTTGGGACATGTGTTATCCTAAGCTACAAAGTTGGGCTGACAAACAGGAAGAAGCTAGGAAGAGACGTGCTAGGCGAGCCAAACGTAAGCTTGACGAAATAAACGAGAGGTTATAAATATGCCTGTAGGCGGTATGTTCAGCGGTATGGCAGTGGGCGGTATGTGGGCCGAATTACAGGTAAAAAAGGCACGCTATAACAAAGACCTAAAAGAAGCTGAGACCCAATTTTCCAAAACCGCTGACAACATAGAAAGACGTGCAAACAGATTGGGCAAGAATTTGAAGAAGGCATGGACTGGCGTTGCTGCCGCCACCGCTGGATTAGCTGCTACTATGGGCGGAGCGGCCGCCATATCCGGTTCTTTCGAGAACGCACTTGTCGAAGTGCAAAAAGTTACCGACCCCGAAACCATGCGAGCCATGAAAACAGAAATACAGGGCATGGCCAATGTTATACCAATGGCTCAAGAAGAGTTGAGTAAATTAACCGCTGACGCTGCTAGGTTCGGAGTACAGGGTGTAGAGAACATAAAATCGTTTGCCAAGACGACCGCCATGATGACTACAGCTACCGAACTTTCAGCGGATGAAGCTGGGCGTCAGATGGCACGTTTGCTTGAGTGGTTCAACCTTGCTCCTAAATATGCTCAGAATATAGGTGCGGCTGTCAACAAGCTTTCTAACAGGATGCCTGGTGATGCTGCTGATATAATTGACGCCCTAGGTAAGACCGGTCAGGCTTTTGAAGTATTCGGTGCCTCCACAGAAACGGCAATAGCACTTTCGTCCGTCATAGGTACTTTGTCAGAACGTGCTGTACGTGGTGGTACCAGGATGCGTAGAGTATTACAGGAATTGGGTGAACCGGACAAACAAAGAAAAGTTGCCGAAGCTCTGGGTATGACCGCTGACGAATTTGAACGCATGAAAAAAGAATCGCCGGTGGATCTTTTAAAGAGCATTGCCAAAATCGCTGTACAAGATAGTGAGGCAGCAGACAAGTTATCTCAAGCACTGTCTAGTGCTTCAAGGACTGCCCTTGTGGTGTTAGGTAACAACTTGGATAGGGTAAACGAAGCATTAGAAATGACCGGCAACCAACTTCGTGAGCCAACCTCGCTCGTCAAAGAGTTTGAAGCAGCAATAAATACTTTGTTCAAACAGTTACAAATGCTTTGGAACTCTATCAAAAACGTAATAATAGTTGGTATAGGCGACCAAGCGAAAAATGTGTTTTTAGCCTTCATCAAAAACGTATTACGTCCTTGGGTTGTAACTATATATGATATTTTAGAAGGAAACGAAGACCTACAACAGTCAATATTTCAGCTTATAAAAGCTGCACTACATATCGGTGGAGTCATAACGCTTGTTGGTTTAGCAGTAAAAATGTTTAGTGCTTTGTTAAGCACGACTACTCTGTTGACGGCTGGTTTATTGGCACTTGGTGCTGCCTGGAGATATAACGCTTTTGGTATTAGGGATTTCTTAAAAGAGTCTACTATAAAGAGTTTTCAACAAATGGCTTCTGGTATTAAGGGGATAGTCGATGGTTTGCAAGCCGTAGCGGATATTGATAAAAGTGAAGTTGACAATAAGTTGAAATTCGCTTGGGGAATTGGGCAGCCTGGGGGAGATGACCTTAAAGACGAATTAGAGCAAACATTCGGTACTGGCAAAGAAGGTATGTTGGCTAACAAAATACTAGGTGGTATGCGGTTGGCTTTAGGGTTGGCAACTTGGAGTTGGACTGGTAGTGCCGTATTGGGAGTTATGGCAGCCACAGTAGCTTTTGATTGGACCGTAGCCCCACTTATCGGTGGTCTAATTGAAGACTTTAACGATGCCAAGAAAAGATGGAAGAAGAAGAAACCATTTTCTGATTGGCAAAACTTCATTGAGGAAATGATTAATCCCGAAGAGACATTCAATGCTCCAGATTGGGTGAAGAACTGGCCGCCAGATTGGATCGACAAAATAGAAGAGTGGTATGATGGATCAGATATGGAGCGAACGTTTGACCTTGTCTTTAATTTTCCTGCTGCGTTTGATTTGTTCAAAGAGGCGTGGAATTGGTGGAATAACCATGTGGGAAAGCCTATAGCAGATTGGTTCGGCAAAGACGATATGGAGCGAACGTTCGCCTTCGGAATAGAGCTAAAAGGGTTTCAACCGTTCAAAGAGGCGTGGAATTGGTGGAATAATCATACGGGCAAACCTCTGTTTGACTGGTTTGTTAACTCGTTCACCAGCGGGTCTGCCTTGCCTACAACTGGAACTGACACAGGGGGTACAATACCGCTGTCTGAACTTGGCGCATTGACAGTCGAAGAAACGGGGTTCTTTGGCCGAGCCAAGGAGATGATAGATAAGGGCGATATTAAAGAATTGAATAATCTCTTCGATAACCATAACAGCTCTACAAAACAACAGGTCAACGCTATAAATGACTTGCTGTCTCACGCAGAAAGCGTATATGAGTCTGACAACGCTACCATAGATAGTTTACGTGAAAGTATACAAAATCTTGCCGATGCCTTTGGTCGTGAAAATATTTCTCCACATTTCTTAAACTACCTCAATCCTGAGAAAAAGCAATCAGGTGGCCCGATGGGCTTAATACCCGGCTACGGTGGTGGCGACAGAGTACCAGCACTTCTTGAACAAGGTGAATTTGTCTGGCCTAAGGAGATGGTCAAGCGTTACCCCGGCGTAATAAAAGGTATGTGGGAAGGTTTCAGCAGAGGCGGTAGTGTTACCGGTTATGGCGTTGCGGGGCCCGGTACAGGTGAAAGTAACGTAACAGGAGCCCTCGGGTCGCTTGAAGATAAATTAGAGAAATGGATCAAACAACCACCAAGCTGGGTGGGAGACAAGGCGACGTTCACTGCAGATATGCGTGCCCTTCTTGATGTAGTTTCCACCTTCTCAGGCATACAAGATCAAGTCAACAAGACACAAAAAGAAATGGAAAAACAATTAGAATCAACTAGAAGTGCCTTGGAAGAACTTGAAAACCAATCTGGTGACTCTGGCGAGGAGGCAAAGACTTTTGGCGAATGGTTAAAAAAGAATAGTCAAGTTATGAGTTCGGTAGTTTCAAGCCTTTCCCAACTGGCGAGCCAAACTGGTGTATTCTCAGAGTCTCAAAGCCAATTGATACAGGGAATGTCTAACGTTGCTCAATCACTGCTTTCTGGAAATTATATACAAGCGGGACTTGATGCCCTTACCGCTGTTTTTGGTTCTTATATCGCCGACCTCAAAGCAAAACGAGAAGAACTGAAAGAGAAGCTAGATGCTACTTACAGCATGATGAACCAAGCGGTATCTCAAATTGGTCAAAAACTTAGCAGTCTTGCCAGTGGAGTGCTAGGTCCGTTTAGACAATCACTGTCCAGTGGTGTAAACGCTTTGGGTTCGTTTATGAAAATGATTCAAGCGGGAGGTGACACTGTTGAGGGCACTACATCTGCCTTTTCCGCTCTCTTGACTATAGCAACAGGGCTGATAGGCACATTTTCCAGCTTATTGAAAAAATCAGATGCTTGGCAACAACTGCAAGACGAGATGGAACCTATTTGGAAAGCACTGGCAGATGCACTTGGGGCTTTCTTGCAACCAATAATCGCCCTCGCTCAATGGATCAAGGAGTATCTCGGAATACAACAACAGGTAAATGACGATATGAAAGAGATCGTCGAAATGAACGTGCCCAGCGGATTCAAACGTCAACGTCTTATGTGGGAAGCGATAAATCCCGATGAACTGCCTTCTGTTTCAGGTGGCGGTGGTGCTGGGGGCGGTTCTGTACCAACTTGGGCCAAGAATATTATAAAACCTATTAAAGATGCTTTGATACCGGTTCTCGATCAGATGAAAAGCATAAATATAGCTGCTTGGGCTAAAGGTGTTTGGAGCAATCTTTCTCAACTAATCGCAGTCCAGATACCAAAAGTCTGGGGTTGGATACAGAAGCTTTATGCTTGGTGGCAAACCAATGGTTCTACCGTATTAAATAAAGTGTGGCAAAAGGTTGTTGATGTCTACAATTGGTTCACAAATAACTTCAAAGGAAACTTTAGTAAAGCACTAAAAAATATAGACGATTGGTTTTCCGGTACTACTTCGGGAGACTTCAAAACGAAGCTAGAGAATATAAAGAACAAGCTTGAGACGGTCGGACAGTGGATTGTTACTGCCCTGGGAGCTGTTACTGGTGCTATAATAGGTTCCAATTGGGGTCTAATAGCTGGTGTTACGGGTGCAGCACTTGGCGGGGCGATTGCTAACGTATTAGTCGGTGGAGGTAACTTGTGGGACGTATTACCGTTCCAAGAAGGTGGAATAGTACCCGGACCCAAAGGAGCTCCGAGGATGGTTCTGGCACACGGTGGAGAATCAATTACACCACCCGGCAAAAAGGTTGTTTCTACTGGTGCTGGAAAAAACGGTGGCGGTAAGGAACGCTACCAGTTCTTCTTCAACGGTCGAGAAATGAGCTACAACATGAGAAAAGTTGAAGGCACAAAACGCTATCACGAGACAGGATCGTCTACTGGCGGTGGCACAGGGAGGAATAGGAGATAATGCTCACTAGCTTCCCGAACGCAGACCAAATTACCGATACCTTGGTGAAAGTTACGATTGATGACGGTAACGGCAATACCCCGACGTTTGGTAATTATGGTGATTATGCTCGGGTATATACCGTTGGGTTGCGTGGCGGGGCAGATAGCCCATCTTGGGGGTGCGACAGGTTAGAATTTAGGAACCAACAGGAACTAGGACCTTCGTTAGACCCCCTTGATGCCGATAGCGATTTTAACGATGGCACAATATCCCACCAACTTTTGGACGAAAAACATAAAGTAACTATTGAAATGAGTAAAGACGATGGAACCACTTGGGTAGAAATGTTCAAAGGCGAAATAGGCAAAATAACCTCAAGGCGTTCGGTAGAACAAGATGACGTTATCACCGTATCCCCAAATCCAGAGGATCAACCCCTCAAAGAACGCATGGTCAGAGGCAACGATAATTTCCAACCCCTTGTATATAAAGAGATTGATTTAATTGGCACTGCAAGCGACCCCGGATTGATTTATCAGGTCATGGAAGACCAAGGCTTCAACCCCGATATATTTGATAGAACCAACTCGGATGATCCCGACTTTGCCATAGCGGTCGATAAAATCAGAGATGTCAATACCTGGACGGCAATCAATAATGCGGTTGAGAAAACTGGCTATAAACTATTATTCCGCAATGTCGGGGTCGGTACCGGAATAAAGATGGTCGTATATGATCCCGCCAGGGGAAACGCTTCAGGGAGACGTTGGAAATCAGACGATGACACTTGGGCTCCCGACGAAGAATTTAACGGCGGTTGGGACACAAGAGAAGCCGAGGTTTCTAGTGAAGATGTAAGGACGGCCGTTATGGTAAAATACAAAGACGATAAAGCCAATCAGACCAGACACGTTGAAGTCGAAGGTGACAAGACTTACGGGGCCAGAGATTACAATGGCGGTAAGTTACACCGTTGGATGATACTGGAAGAAGACGATAAATCACATATTGATACCGAAATAGAAGCCGAAAACATGGCAACGCTTAGCCTTGACGATCTGAGCGTACCGGAACCGGACATGTACTACACCTTGCCTTATTGCCGACCTGACATACAGAGGTTCGACATATTGCGTTTTGGTGGAGACGGCACTTACACAACCGACATAGGTGTAACGGAAGTTGTACTTGAAGTTGATTACGAACGCCAAATCGGTACCACCGCGGTACGTGGTGCGGCAGATAGAGTTATAGCAAGCCGTAAATTCTGGATGAATCGTGGGACTTTAATTGACGATGCCGTCGATGCTTTTCGTGGCGATATGAAGCCCCCGGAGAAGCCAGATAAACCAGATCTGACTACCGAGAGAGTATATGGTAAAGATGGTAATGTGCACTATAAAGTTCTGGCTAGAACGCAGCGGGGCGGTGAAATGGACGTTATCGGATACCAGTGGCGACACCGGTTGGTTGAAGTCGATGATTCTGGTAAGATAATAAGTAGGAACCCGTGGGAATATTCCGGTTTTACCCCCAATCCCACGTTAATAATAAATGATTTACCTGTGGATGATTCTATGCGATTACAAGTTGAAGCCAAAGTCGAAGATTGGGAAAATTCAAAATCGAGGGGACATTAAATGAGCCAGCAACACAGTGGCGGTTCGCCGTGGAGTGAGACTGCAAGCGTTCAATTAGCAACAGATTATATGCCACCGGCGGCACCTTCCAATCTTTCGGCAACCGAACGTACCGAAATGATCGAGCTTACGTGGGATAATCCTACCGAAAACAAGGATGGGTCAACTCTCTACGATCACGTTGACGAACACTGCAAGGTTCATTATTCAACTAGCTCCGGGATAGACATCAACGACAGCTCAACTTATGACGGTGTCATTCCTGACGTTTACGGTGCCAGAAAGAAGTTTGACAGCGAGCAAACATCAACTACATTCTACTTCGTGGTAACGGCAGTTGACCGTGAAGGTAACGAAAGTCAAGCAAGTTCGGAAGTATCGGCAAGTCCCAAGCCCGTAACGATTGATCCCGACTTGAATGATTTTTCCGATAACTTCGAGAGTGACCCTATAATCGGCGACGGTCAAATAGGTATAGTCTTCAAACAACCTGACGCTACGTGGTCGGGGTTCAGTCGTTACAAGCTATACTACGACGAAGACGATGGTTCTGGGTTCACTGGTACTTGGACAAAAGTGTATGAGGGAGCCGAATCATATTATCGCCACACGTTCTTGGATAGCACCCATTACTATAAATACAAACTTGCTTTCATTGATGAGGACGGTAACGAGACCTCCGGCACCATTAAAGATAACGGTGGTACGGGCTGGCAACCCAATAATTCCGACAATAGCAACCTTGTAAGCGAACCGTTCTTTGCCGGAATAATAGTTGCCGATGAAGAAGTACGCTCTCAACATATTCAAGTTGGCAGTCTTTCAGCAATCCAAAAGTTGACAGGTAATATAGGCACTGCCGAGAGCGGAGCCAGAGTTGAGATATTCCCGGACAGCGATACCGGTATTCAAGTCATAGATGACGGCGGTAACGATGTATTTTTGGCAAAGGTTGGTGGAACGAATGTCGGCGATGTAGTAATGGGTGATTTGGCCGGGGAACATATTCAGTGGGATAAGTCGGCTGGTAAAATGAATGTTAAGGGTGGAATTACTATCTTGGGCGGTTCAGGAATTAGCAATCTTACCGATGCTGGGGATTTAGCTGAGAAGGACGCTGCCCTTGTCAGTAATGGGGATGTTGTTATAGATGGTGACCTAACAATTCAATCTGGCGGGGAAATAATAACAGATGGCGGGGATGTAAGGTTAGGAACTGGAGTTCTTTCAGGCGGCGGGGATGGTTTAAGAATTAAGAATGGCGGTGGGGTTGAAATATCTGATGCAGATGGTACGGTCATTTTTGATTCTAATAATCGTTTTAGGGCCGGTCCTGTATTTCTAGAGCAAATCGAGGATACCAATACTGGTAGTATCTTAGATATTACTTTTTCTAACTTAGATACAAATTATGATTACGATGTATATGAAATGTATGTCGAGGTACATTCACAAGCATCAGGAACATATAATAAAATATTAATGCAACTTAGTGGTCAAAATTCAGATTACAAGCAATTCTTTAGAGCTTGGGAAGAACAATGGGGGCCACGTTCCAGTGCGATAATTGGACGTTGTCTTGATGAAAGCGAGAAGTCTGGATATGTCTGGGTAAAAGGGAAAAATACGGCTTCTCAGAAGGCAAAACATCAAGCTCCTATGTGGACTAATGATATGGGAAATTACTTAGAAAAGTTTGGTCATTCTAGTGGGATTAGACTTGCTGGAACTCTGCCAGTCACTTCAATTAGAATTTTTACAGAGCATAATGCAACTGGAATAGTCTATCTATACGGTAAAAAACATGGAAAATTCTAAGGTGATAAAATGAATTTACTAGAGATTTTGGCTTTTCTTTTCATACAGTTTATAATAGTTGTAGTTTTAGTGGAGGAATAAGGTGATATAATGACCAAAGCAAAAGTAAACTTTTTACCCGAACTTGATTTTGTCGATGACCCGGAAGTATTTCGGGAACAAATAGTCGGAGCGTTAAGGCGGGGCGGTACTGCTACAAACGCAATGGAAGCGGCGGCCTTACAGGACATACTTGGAGATATCGCCAGACAGGAAAGTGAGGACGACCCTGTTGAGTTAAGCAAAAAGGATATTGATGTCTTGGAAAAACACATGAATAAGCTTATGGAAGATGAAGATAATAACGTACCAAACTGGATGGCGGGCACTTTCGGTCAATTGATTCGAGATGCAAAAGACGATTTGGAGGATGACGGCTAATGTCTTACGTTCATGTCGGACCACCAAAAGAGCTTCGTGAACCTTTTGGCAAACAGCTTTCAGGCATAAGAGTTGTAGTTGACTATAATGCAGATGAAACCGTAGTTGACCGTTATGCCGCAATACTAGAGATAAAAGATTATTCAGTCGGTAGCGGGGATACAATAACAATTGACCCATCAGATGCCACAGCTAAAACTTGGGAGGAAAATGTTGACTTTAACGCTACCTCGGACAACGAAACCACTGCCAACAATATCACTTCGGCAATAAATGGAACCGCCGACTATGTAGCTAAAGCTGTGACTGGACACGACGGCAACCCATTTGTCTATATTACCTATGCCGGTGGAGGGCATATTGATTCGGCGAGTAGCGGTGACACTTCAGCTTGGGCATTTTACGAGGTCAATACTTCAAACGGCACAGTTGCCGCAACCCATTCTGACAGAAGCGGAACGATCAAGAAGCAACCATTATATACGGACACTAATGGGTTGTTTGATGCTTACCTTGATCGTAGTTTTGCTTTTGACCTCGACACTTGGATTTCAGGTTATGATATACCTGACTTTGAGGACGTTCAGGTGGGGGTTGAGGGGTTACAATACGACAGAACGAACGATGAGGTTGATCTAACTAAGACCTTCAACGCTAATAGTAATACAATTACAAATGTGTCTACTTTAACCTTCAATGCAGACGGAACGCTCAAGCCTGGCTCAGATTCCATAAATGCCTTTCAGTTTCAGAACGCTGCTGGCGATTCGACGATATTGAATATTGATACGATCTCAGGGCGGGTCGGGATCAATAAGACAGACCCAAGCAGACGACTGCACGTTGTGTCAGCGGCACAAGGGTCTGTCGCTGCGTTCGAGCGTATCAACAACAATAAGACAACCGTACGTTTGATCGATCAAAACAGGAGGGGAGA
>CAZTJJ010000051.1:0-11045 GCA_964614065.1 uncultured Thermotogae bacterium | reverse complement strand
CCCAAAAGCTCGTAGAGTCGTTGGGCTATGTTGGTTTCCAGGCTCTTGTAGTAGTCGAAGTTAATTGGTTTGAGGTACCGGGAGTTGATGTTCTCGAGGTACCAACTTCCCAAGTAAAGTAGGTTAGTCTCTGCGACTTCTCCTCCGGGCATCTGCTTACCTTTAAACACCACTCGGTCGTAGAGATGGAACTTATCGTCTATCCACTCGTTTCCACCTTTATAGTAAAAAGCACCCTTTGATTCTATGGTTGTGGCTATAATACGCTCCAAGGCTTCTTTGATTTTCTTGTAATTAGATCCACCAGTACTAACTCCTAGTATCTGGCATAGTTCATAAATTGAAAATCTGATCGGGTTTTCAACCGGAAACCCGCTCCTTTCAACAATTTGCTCAACTGCTTTATGAACCTTTTTAGTGAACGGTCCAGGGTAGCCATATTCCTGATTAGCTGAAACCTTCCATGAAACTTTTAACCTCTCCTCCCGCCTTCTAAGCTCCGTTTTAAATTCAGATTTACCTCGACTAAATATATCTTTGCTCGTTAAGGCGAAGAATGGATAGATAAGTAGGTTGACCTCCGACCTGAGTTCTTCAAAAACGTTTATCTTCTCAAGGTGGGTTTCCAACTTCTGCCCCCGTTTTTAAGGTTTTAATTGTTTATTAACTCTATATGGTAAATATTTATTCTATTAAGGGCAAATAAAGGATTTTTGTTGTTTTTATTTGTAGTTTAAATTTGTTCGTTTTCTAAACGTTAAAATACTTAAAATACGTTTATACTACTTGAATTTTGGAGTATTTGGGTTGTGCAGTACGTTATTGACGATAAATTTTCAGTAGACTGACGATAAATTTTCAGTAGACTGACGATAAATTTTCAGTAGACTGACGATAAATTTTCAGTAGACTGACGATAATTTGAATGTTTCCAAAATCTCTGCTATTTCTATACTAGTTCTCTCTCATATTTTCGCCAAAATCTTGAGACAAATTTCATCTTAGAAGTTACCGGTTGAGTTTTTACACCGTTAAGAAAATTACATAATATACGCTAAACACTTCCTTAACCTACTTTATGGAAATCTAGCAGTTAGTCCCCATAATATTTATAAGAGCTCCAGCTTTTTACCTTTCTTTTATTGTCTCCTTTGAAAGTGTTTTTGCTGGGGCTTTCCTTTTTCCGGTAACTAGAAAGTGATCCAAAGTTCCCCTAGTTCGCCATAATACCCTTCTGCAACTGGTAACCATGCTTATTTCGCCGTTGCTTTATTTGCTCAATTACTTCCAAAAGCTCTTGATGGCTATCCAGCCAAATATAGTTCTCCTGTTTTCTGCAGCCAATCCTTCCCCACCGTTTCACCAAAACTTCTTCACCCCAGAGATCTTCTCCTAAGCTTATTGCATAAAAACGGAATCTATTTTCTTCTGGCGTTACCGAACGCCAGGACGCAATTAGCTTTTCCATGGTGGAAAGTTATCTACTTTTGTGTAACTTCGAGCTCTCCAGACTCGTCCTTTGCTACTTTTAGGTTTTCCTTTACTGCTTCATTAAACCCCTTGCCGGGACTGAACTTCGGGATTACCTTTGCCGGGATGTCTATTGACTCGCCCGTAACTGGATGAAACCTCTTGGTTGACTGTCGCGGCGCCGGTTCAAACACTCCGAAATTACGCAGAGTTACCTTATCCCCCTTTGTTACCGCTTCTGCTATCGACTCCACTACCCGGTCAATCACGTGCCGACACTTCGACTTGGTGAGACTGTTGCCTTGGTAGAGCTTCTCCACCAGCTCAGCTTTGTTCACCTGTAGAACCCCCTGTTTACTTATCTATTTAAATCTGAGCTAACTTAGCCCGTTATGTCATCTTAGACGTCTAATAAGACGTCTTCGACCCTTTTACCTTCTAATCCAGCTTTTATCACTGCTGGGTAGAAGTCCTTGTTCTTCTGGAGACCTTCTCCGGTTTCTTTTTTTGCTTTGAGATTTAACTCGTCGAATTTTATATCCAACTCTCGGTGAAGATCCTCCGGAATGTACATCAACACTGAAGGACGGTCCTTTACTGATTCACCTTTTGACTTCTTGGTCTTCTTACCTTTGTCCCTCTCTAGCCGCTTTTTTAACCTATCCGATCTTTCCGATCTATCGTTGTCATTCATCTGTATCCACTCCTTCAAGATAATTGGCTATCTCCACAAATACTTCTTCCATGTCGCAGTCTTCGTTGTGGTTAAAGATGGAGACGCCATTATTCCAGGCGCGTTTGAGTGCCACCCTCTTCCTAACCTCGTAAATTGGGAAACGACCCCCAAAGGTGTTATGAAACCACTTCATCATCTCTTTTGCTTCGTTGTCCTCTTCCACCCTGTTTGCTATAAGGGCCAGCTCTTCTATGTCCTTGCCGTAAGTTTCCTCAAGAGTGTCGATTTGGTCGAACAGGATTTCGAGGGCTCTGATGGAGGTACCTTCCGCCTGGGCAGGAATGAGCACCTTCCCAGAGGCCAGCAAGGCGTTGTCTGTCAGGTTTCCCAGGGAGGGTGGACAGTCTATCAACACGTAGTCGTAATTCTCCTCGAGGGAGTCCAGCGCCATGGAGAGCCTCTCCCTATTTCGCATGGAGGTTGTAAGTTCCGGCTCGGCATTGAACATGTCTATGTTGCTTGGAACCACACCGAACTCCTCGTGATTAACTATTAAATTATTTATGGTGGTTTCGCTGTCTAAGTTAACTAAGACGTCATAGAGACTTGGCGGCTCCTTCTCGTATTTATCCTGTAACCCTAGTCCTTCCGTCGCATGCCCTTGAGGATCCAGGTCAATTACCAACACTTTCTTGTCTTGTTTAGATAGTGCTCCCGCAATGCTGATTGTTAATGTCGTTTTGCCTACTCCGCCCTTTTGGTTTGTTATCGCTATACGTTTTGTCATAGTGCTTGGTATCCTCGATAAAAAATGAATTTTATAACTTAACAGGATAGTATAGGAAAGCTAGCATAAATTCAATAACCAATTAATCAAGTTATACCGTCTTAGATAGTTAGGAGGGCAAAGCTGGATAAGTTATCTAAGTGGATTTAGCCCTTCTCCTAGACGTTTACCTTGCCCGTATTCCCGTAGCTAAGGCAACGCTCCCTGGCATTAATTCTTCTTGCGAGCTTACGCAGCATAATGAGTAATACTGAGAACAGAGTAGGCAACTAAACTATATTAACCAGCGTGTGTTGATTACGCTCGTGGAGGGCGCGATTAACATTCTGTAGCAAATGTTAAAAATTAGCTCATATTACATACTTTACGTTCGCTTCAAATATAAACCTCTAGTCGAAAAAAGTGTGAAAAAATAAAGGCTATTTTAATACATAAAATCCGGACTTAAGGTCCGTGGTACTTATAGTCCTATCTGTCTTATAAAGTATTAATCATGACTGATATTGAACAAAGGTTTGGAAAAAAATTGCGTGAAATCAGAAATTCTAAAAATTTGTCGCAAGAAGCCCTTTCTAAGAAGGCGGGGCTCGATCGAACCTATGTTGGCAAGATAGAAAGAGGTGAGAAAAGCCCTAGCCTCCATACTATAGAAAAGTTAGCGAATATTCTGGATGTTGAAATATTCGAATTGTTTAAATTCTAAAAATTTGCCTTTTTAAGAGGAGGGAAGTTGAAGAAAGAAATAGAGAGATTTCGTGATGGTATATTCTCTTTGTATACGAGACGTTTTGGTAAAATGACTGAATTGATGATTCAGCAGTTTAAAGGATTATCTGACCCCGACAGTAATTCCTATGATTTGTACGATCAGAATCAAGATAAAAAGGTAGAGGTAAAATTTTGCACTGCTCAAACAAAACACGATGCCTCAATAAGCGGTTCTAATATTTTGGAGGCAATTGCAGGTTCGAGTATCCACGAGAGGATGTTCCCCAGCGATGAATGGCAAGAACATCAGTTCGATTGTAATATTCAGCAAGTTAAACCTACTGAATTTCATGTGCTTTATTATGGGATTTTCTTTTCTGATATAATCCAAATTTTTAAGATAACATCTGAAGAAATAAATAATAATCCTGCGCTAATAAGCTATAGTAATAAACAACATAGAGGAAATGTTGGCGAAGGTCAATTCCATCTAAACAACGACACTTATCAAATTCACCTAGACCATTTCTTAGAGAACGAACTTAAATATTCCGATCTGTACGAACTTTTTTCAGAGCTTTAAACCCCTAAACTGTCCCCCTTTACAACAATTTCTTTTGGAAGCCGGAGGCCTCATAAGGATCCTGATTTTGCCATCCTTCTAACCCTGTTTCCCGGTAGTGTAATAATCGCTTAACTGTAAGTTCACAGAATTCAGGATCATTGTCCATCGTATAGCACTTACGATTAGAAATCTCGCTCTGTAACAAGGTCGTCCCAGAATGACTAAAAAAATCTATAACTAGGTCTCCTTCATCACTACTTGCTTCTAAAATTCTTTCTATTGCTGCTAAAGGTTTTTGAGCATTACATGGGGCAACATTCTCTTGCATTTTGTAGAAAACTTGTTGGATATCATACCAAACATTTCCAGGGCGAATTGTGTCGGACTTGCTCCTTTCTAAATTCTCTTGAACTTCCCCATCAACCTTTTTGTAATAACCTGATGTTTTTTTAGGAATATCAGTATACTGAGGGGTAAATTCTGGTTCACCTTTCATGTAGTAAAGCAGTTCTTGTCTTACAGCCATCCAATTCTTCTGTGTCCCATAACCCCTTTGATTTCGCATTGTGAGAAAACTTCTACCCTCAATCGATTTATCCCTCATCATGATCATAAAGTCGGGTAAAGGTTGAAAACCGTCCCGTTGGTCCGCTCCTAACCATACATAAAAGGCTGAATCGTTTTGCAACGCTTCGATAGAGTTATCAACCCACTTTTCTGACCAAGTAATATATTCTTTTATAGGTCGTTCAGTAAAATCCACATGATTATATGGAGGATCGTGAACAGCTAAGTTAGCTTTTTCACCGCCCATGAGTTTATCTACATGGTCTTTGTTAGTGGCATTCAGACATCCTACTTTATGCTTACCTTGAGGATCTTCCCAAACGTCACCAAGCTCAAATTCCATAAAATAACCTCCAGCAGGTTGAGAATATTTTATCTGTATGAGATACTAAGTTACTCCGGACTAATAGTCAACATTAAAGTACATCAACGTTTATCGCGAAATCTAACGCTCCTTTTGTACAGATGAGAAATGGCTTAAAACTTATGGACATCCAAATCGGACTAGTGTGGAACCAATCTTTAGATTTAAGGAAGAATCAAAGGTATCATGGTCAAGAAAAAAAACTATTATTGTAAGCAGCTAAGGGAAAATAATTTTAAACTTACTCCGCAAAGACTAAGGATTATACAGATACTTTTAGAGTTGGATCACCCCACTGCACCAGATATATTAAAGGAACTTCAGCAAGATTTTCCTAATACTCAACCCCAAACACTATACCGGACCCTAAATGTGTTAGAAGAGATTGGAGAGCTTGTACCTATGACTGCTTTCTCCCCTACTAAATATGAACTTACTTCTGTAGCCCATCCCCATTTTGTGTGTGAAGAGACTGGGGAAGTTAAAGATGCTGAAGGTCCAGAGATTGAGAGTAAACTAAAACAAATTAAAGAATTAGTGAAAAAGGATGTCAATAAAGTGGAATTATATATTTACCATTCGTGCATCGATGATATAAGTCATGGCAAATAGGTCGAATAAAGTGAAGCTATCTCCGAAACGACTTCATTGCCCCCTCAAGCTCCTCGTCCACGATGTGAGTGTAAATCATGGTAGTAGAAAGATCCGCGTGACCCAACGCCTTCTGCACCAACCGAATCTTCCCCGTTTCTCGGTATAAATCGGTCGCGAAGGTATGGCGTAGCGTATGCGGAGAGATATCCTTCTCGATTCCCGCTTTGTCAGCGTAAGTTTTTAGCGTCTTCCAGACCTGCTGGATACTCATTTTCTTTCCGGCATTACCTTCCCTTAATGTAGAGAAGACCCATTTGGGTAACTTAACCATCTCCTCCACCTGCCTCTCTTTCCACTCACCCAGCTCATCCAGCTGACTCTCATCGATCCAGAGGGTCCGATCCTTCGCTCCCTTGCCCTCCCGGACCATTAGCTTACCGGAAGTAAGGTTGACGTCTTCCCACCGCAAAGAGACGGCTTCTGATACCCTCAAGCCAGTGTTAAGCATCAACTGAAACATCACTTTGTTTCTGTGGCTTGTCACGTAACGCTCATTGAACTGATCCAGCAAACTTTGTTGCTCCTCTCCGGTCAAAATTACCGGTATTTGTCTTTTGCCCATTTTTGCCCCCATTTGAGGATAAGTAGTATTATTGCATCTTCTTTCAACTTATTCACGGACTAATCGAGGGTAAGTGGAGCAAGAGGGAATTGCAAGTATTTATTAAACTTATTCACTCGATTTTCTCAGGTTGAAGTCGGGGAAAATTGATCAAAGATTCTCGCACTGCTTACGAGTGAAGACAAAGGCTGGTGGAACCTTAATCACGGTATCCTTTATAATGTGTTTTAGCCCCGGTAGTTCAATGGACAGAACAGCGCGCTGGCTACGCCGCAGATCCGGGTTCGAATCTTGGCCGGGGCGTTACTATAAGGTTGCTTAATAAGTCGTGTCAGCAGTAGTTGACAAGTGGTACTTTGTGCTATATTATGAGATTAGCCAGCGCGCACCAGGAAATTATCCTGGATCTGCGAGCGTAAAGTAATGCCGAAGCCCCTGGGTAACTGGGGGCTTCACTTATTAAAGCACATTTCTTTATTTCCTCTCGTTTTATCCCTACCCAAACCCCGACGGTTAAACCAGACCCGCAAAGAATGGATTTGAGATCATGCTAATTTCCGGACAGGTTGGGAAGCCAAGCCATATAAAAAGATTAACTCCTCGCCGGAATACGAGGGGTTATTTTGGGCTAGAATTAAACCTTTTGTCGAGGTTAAGCAGATAAGACCCTCTTTTTATGTCTGGTTCAGATACATAACAATTATAGAGAAAGGTTGGCCTCAACTTAACGATAATAATTACAATTTAACCCTGCGTTATAGCGATTTTTGGAATTAGCGAAAATTTGCGTGAGACATATTTTATGCAACACTTTAGGTATGAATGTTGCGTTTAAAGATTTCGTTTTTTAGGTTCTAGCATAAAAAACTTACAAGGGATTGTTAAGCTAACTCTTAAAACCTCTACTGCATCTTATATGGATTACCGGGAACTTGATGATCATGACGACATCTGGCTGAGTATTTCTCTTTTCCTCCAGGCTGATGAACCTCTTCATCATAATGAGCAGGCTCACCGTCAATTATCCTCTGTGAACGCGTGGCAAAAAGGCTATTACACTTACTACATACTGCGTGTAGTTTTTCAACTCTATCAGAGGTAGCAAGCAAATCCTTCATGTGAGAATACGGCTCCCCGCGAAAATTATTATCTAACCCTCCAACCACTACCCCAAACCCTTTATTCGCTAATTTATTACAAACTTCCACAAAAGAGTCGTCGAAAAATTGGGCCTCATCTATAAATACTATTTCTGACTCACAACAGCTACCGCTAGAACACTCTTCATATATCTGGTCAGAGTGAGAAACAATCATCGCATCCTGCTTATTGCCTGTATGGCTAACCACTTTATCAGCTTTGGTGTCTCTTTTTCCATTATTTTTTATATTAGGATCAGGGAGGAAAAATGAATACCTTCGATTTGCCACATCAAACTTTCTGGCCATTGTAAGAAGTCTTTCTGTTTTACCTGAATACATACAACCAGTAATTACATGCAAAAACCCAAACTTTTTATCGTCGGGGGACATTCCATAGCTCACTTTTTTACCTGGAATAAAATGTTTTCTACATCGAGCCTGAAAGTCAGCCCCTTTTTCATTATATGCCTCGCGTTTTACTACCGGTCTTCCGTTCTGTAATCTCTGTGTCCGCGTAGCCCGAGGAAAATTATACCCCTCACATAAATCACAAACTCCAGTCTGCTTGACAAGAAAATCCGCGGCACACATGAGCTTTGCGGTTGTGTCGTTCACTTCACCTAAATAATCGAGCTCCCATCCAGCAGCTCGTACTTCAATTCCGTGATCAGCCATAAAATTACACACCCAGACAATTGCTTCATCGAATTTCTCTACGTCATCAACAATCACCATACTGATGTCCTTATCTTGGCTTATTTCTTCAAGTATCTCGTAACTGTCACTAATTTCATCATTTCTAGGTATCCTGTCGTGCTCCATAGGTATATGCGTTTCGGTTCCTTCGTAAATGAAAGCTCTATAGTTTATATTTGCATCTATGGCTCTTTCGGCTGCGATTTTCAGCTCATCACTTTTACCAGAACACGTTGGGCCTGTATACAGAAGAATTGAACCACCAACCCCCCAACCACCCGGCCTGCCTCTTTGATCAATAAATTGCTCCTTTAGCCGTTTTTCGACGTTCTTCTTTTGTCTGCGAGATGGCATAAACAATCTCCTCCTCAGAACAACCTATCAGTTGCTGGTTTAAAAAACCCTAACTCTCCTGCCCAGTTCTTAGGACACGCAAATACCACGATAAAATTCTTATAAGTATCGACGGCCAATTTTACCGTCTGCGAACTTATTACATCATGTTTACGTCCATCTGAATAATCTGACAAAATTTGATAAATTACAGGCCATGGTTCAGCAAATTGTTTTTTCTCCCAACGCTCTAAAGCGCGCTCATAGTCTTGAAAATCTCCACCGAAATCGGATAGCATCGGCTTGTTTTTGTGTGGAACTAAAGGGTTAGAATTCTTCCCTTTAAATTCCTTGTAGGAATTGTAAAAATCCTTATGAAACTCGAAAAGTGCGTAGTGGGTTTTCGCTGAGTGATAGTGGTTAAAATCTTTTGGAAAGGCCTTAATCAAATTATCATCAGATATCTCTCCATTCAGATTAAATATATAGGCTGAAAGTGGTATTGTAACAAGATTACATATTCTTCTAGTTAATGAATTACCTCCTGCTTCCGGAAGCATCCGGGCAAGTTCATGAAAATCATGCGTGCCCAAAGCTTCAAGAACCTGTTCTCGAGGCATTAATATCGCAGCAGAAAATTTGTTTGCCCACGCCTCCACATCATCTTTATGCTTCCTTTTACTTTTTAGGTATTTGTCAGAATGAGCAATCTCCATATTTACTTTTCTTTTTGTATCAAGAGGAGAAACCTTATGCCCAAATTCGTGACCTATCAAGAATCTCTTCTGAGCTTCACTGTTATACTTATCTTCTTTTACACTTATAGGGAGAGGCTGCTCGGCATCTTCGTCTTCCCTGTAAGTGTATGCGGCAACATCGCCTTTTTCGCACTCAATGCTAATTCCAAAGTAATCAGTGACAACTTGATAAATTGATTTGCTAACCAAGTGCGGAAATTTTTTATAAAACAGTGCTGCTGCTTCTTCTGCACTTAAATCTTCTTTTTCTACCTCCCTCCTTAAATCCATCAATTTTGAAAAATTGCCCCCGGCCATGCTATCACCCCCCCTCAGGGCTCTTGGCCGTTCCCCTTTGCTAATACCCGTAACAAATTTCTATATGTTTTTAGTGCTTCTATACTCGCCGTATTGCTGTCTAAATCATCAAAAAACTCGAGCTGCTCTGCATTTACTTTTTTTTCTAAATGTTCAATCTCTTCTTTTAGTTCAAAGAACTCCGGCCCTAAAATATATTTTCCAAAGCTTCCTGGTTCTTCATCCAATGCAACAGCGAGCTTCCAGATTACTTTTCCGGAAGGATTACCAATTTGGCCAGCTTCAATTTTTCTAATATACCCTTCACTCAACTTAGTTCTTGTGGCTAGTTCTCCGGCAGTATACCCTTCTTCATTTCTCTTTCTCTTAACAAATTCTCCAAGAGACTCACACATTGTTAATAGTACCTCCAAACTTTCAGATATTATTGTCTTCGCATAAGTTACTTTACTATATTATTGTTTTATTATCAAGTGATGTATCTAATTAGTCATATTATAAATGTACTTTTAAGTATACTTTTATTATAATAAAGAAACTATAGTATCTTATTGATTTTAGTATACTTTTAGTATAGTATTAAATGATATGAATACAAATAATTTTAAGTTTGCAGATTTAACATGGTTGCAAGAAAAAGAAGGAAAACTAAAAGACGAAATAAGTAAATTAAACGTTGGGTCGGCTAATTTTGGGCAATTAGCTTTCGAGCTTTTTAGCCTGCTCGGGTATATGCATAGTTACATTTCTAACCATTCAATGCTCGGATTATACGGAACTATGGGCTGCATTTGTTTATTGATCAAATGGGGTACTGTGCGAATAAAAGAACATAAGTTGAAAATTAAAAAGGAAGCTAAGTTAGAACTCATTAAAGAAATAAAGAGGGAGCTTATACACCAATTATTAGAAAAAAATTTACCTGATAATTTTAAAAGTTTATTATTGTCTGAATACAAAGACGATCACTCTTACTACTAAAACTGGACTCTATATCCTTTATCTCAACTTATTACCCTTCTATTAGTCATAAATATTTTATAGAAAATTCGACTTTTTCCTTTTCAAATTGCCCCCATACCCACCTAAATAGCAAAAACACTATTAATATTACCCTACACAACTATAGCCGGACAAAGAAAAACCGCTTAGAATGGCTCTGAGAGCATGCTAATTTTGCCGATGATAGGATATTTCAGCATATCACCTAATTTCCCGGAAAATACGGGAAATTCAACCAATTCGCCGAGCTAACCTTCCCATTTCTGAAAGTTCAGCGCCGCAACTGGCACGAGAAAACCCGGTATAGTTTTTTCGCCAAAATTTCTGCTGGGGCGGAAGATCAATTTCGACCGACGAGCCACTAAAAATCCAGCGAGGCTGCCTAGGGGTGAGCAAACCGAGCGACGAGAGGCGGAGGGGGCTCCGCACAAAGCGGGCTGTAGCTTTGTTTGAGCGACCAACCG
>CAZTJJ010000050.1:1249-11139 GCA_964614065.1 uncultured Thermotogae bacterium | reverse complement strand
AGTGGATCCCTGGCGACAGTAAGTTTAGAGACCGAAGTTTCCGAGGACGACTGCTAGAAGTTGGAGACATGGTCACGGAAAGATTTAGATATTTACCGATCCACCTGTACTACTTATTAAAACCTTCTAGATTAAGAGAGGCAATACACAAGGTTGGTCACTCACTATCTTTTTTCATCCTTGCTGTAGGTCTTATTTTTACCGGCTTTTCCATATTTTTTATTCCACTTCCAGCCTACCTAAAAAAAGTAATCGAGCTTACGGACGGTCAAATATATTTACTATTCATAGCCAGTGCTCTCGCCAGTGCACTTTTTTACAGAAATGCAGCTAACTTGACAAGAAAAGTCGGACCACTAAAGATACTCAAAATGTCCCTGGTCACCAGGATAATAACATTTCCCTTGGTAATAGCACCGTTTGTCTTTCTTGATGCTGCCCACCTAAAAATATTGGTTTCGCTGGCCATATTCATCATATTGGGAGTTAGCTGGGCACTCATTAACGTCACCAATCTGGTGATTGTTTCTAGGCTTACACCACAAAATATTAAAGGGCAGGCTTTTGGAATGTACAATGGGATAATAGGAATGAGCGCGGTACTGGGTTCACTTGGGGGAGGCTACCTGGCAAAATTTGGTGGGTACTTTCTAACGTTCCTAATATCCAGTCTATTGATCGCAGTAGGCTTGTCACTGATCAATGTAACTGCAATCAAAAAGGAACTAAATAAGAGCTAAGATGGCCTAGGACACAATTCTCTAAAAACCGTTGCGGGCATAGTCAAGTAATTTAGCTTATCCCCCAGCCATTGGGTGTGTTGACAACCATTCATCCATCATAGATTTAACTAGTTGCTTGCCAAGTCTATCTTCTTTTTGGGACATCTTACTCAGAATCTTCCACTGATTGGGTACGGGAAGTGACTCCCAGTAGCCCATCCTCTTACTGTTTACTCTCATAGTGTACTCCTTTTTGTGCACGTTATTTGATCTTAGTTAGGTTTTCACCTGATATAGATCAACTAGTAAGCTGATCTATATCAATTTAACACAAAACACCCCACTTTTCAAGTCAAATACACATAGAGCTAAACAAAAACGTCGGTAAATGCAGAACCACCTGAACTCCAATTCGGTAATCTTGCATTATCGCTCAACTCATAATAAGCTACAAACAGATTACTTACCTGAGGAGCCACGATGAATCTAACAGATCTATTGGCTTTTTCTGTATATGGCATCTGTTTCGTACTTTACCATATAATTTACCTCTTTATCACCAAGAGAAAGCCTGCCCTGACCAAAAAAGGTAGGATCAATCAAGCTACCGCCTCGTGGTTGAATGGTATTTTAACGGAAGACCAATATCTTTTGGCCGTTCACCAGATAAGAAACATGATTATCAGCATTACCTTTCTGGCCTCAACGGGTGTTATCTTAATAGGATTCCTCATCACCTATGGTTTAACCGAAACACCCGGTTTCAATCCTCTACCCCTAACCAACACTACTAATTATGCTGATTGGTTAGCTTTCTTTACCCTCAGTTACTCATTGTTAAACTTGCTTTTGGCCTTACGACACTTTAACAACCTAACTATTTTGATAAGAAGCTCCGAAGAACAACTCGAACAAATTGAAGGCAAGCCGGCTTTAGCTTACCTCGAGAAGCTGTTTATTGCGGGAAGCCAGAGATATATGGTAGGAAGACGGGGTTTCCTGTATGCAATTGCAACCCTTTTCTGGTATGTAAATATTTGGATCTTTATCGGATTAGTGCTCGCCCTAACTTTCACTTTAGCCTATCAGCATGACTTTTAACTGTTTTTATACCTTCCCAAAAATTGCAAATTTTCAAAAAAGAGAGTATATTTATACTGGAGGATAAGAACTCTACGCTATCATCCAGTTATAGATAGTCAAGAACCCCGCACCAAGGGACGGTGCTGGAGGGCTTCCTCGGCAAGTTTTGGTGATCGGTACAAATTCGTGTTGAAGGCGGACAACCGAAAGATTACTGGAACATTGCCTAAGTCGCTAGAATAAAATCTACGGTCCTAATTCCACTCTTATTTCTTTTTTCATGGTCAAAATAGGTGTCCACCAATGGGACATCTATTTTGACCTCGTATCAGGATAACCAGTCTAAAACTGCAAACACCGTATATTGACAGGTTTTACAGCCACGTATGCCCTCGATCCCCGACACAGACTCCCGTAACTCGCTACGAGAATTACTGACCGATCAATAATTTGAACCCGATTTGTAGAGTGTGATACAGTTTAATTAGGATTGAAGGTTATTCCGCTACAGCAAGGTGGAGAACTTCTTTCACAAAGTTGCTTGTCGAGTTGGTCACGGAGGATACACGAACAAAGTCGAAATAATGACCTTCCTTGTTGTAATTCTCGACCAGCAGCCGGTCATTAATCGTATCCCCGACGTAAACCCCAGCTTCTCCGCCTACCAGCTCAACCAATGACTGAGGATTAGGTTTCAAAGGTGCATCGTCACGGGTAATGACATTATTGAGTCGAAAACTGAGGATTCTCTCGGCTAATTGTGCTTCGCGTTTACTTCTACCTGTAATAAACCCTATCTGAAAAAAATCCCCAAGACACTTCAGCAAAGCAACGTCGATCAAAGGTGATTCACGCTGCCATAAACCCTTATGGTGTACTGACTCGTGTGGGCCACACCCCAGATATAATTGGTCGAACTTTTCCACTAACTCTCTAGTATTAATTGGGCTATCAAACCGTTTCCTGATCGATGCAATTCCATTTCCTGCAGGGAACTTGTTTACGTATTTAACGGGGTCGTCGTCAAATCCTGCCAGAATCAAGCCCTCCGTGACCCGGTAATCGTCTCCAAACATTCCCTTTCGCCTAAAATCGCGAATAAGTTCTAAGGTCACATCGTAACCAATATCTAATCTCCGAAGGAAAATTTGTGTGGTTTTCAGAACGGCCAGATCGTAACTACTACTGACGTCAATAAGGACCCCATCAATATCAAACACTATCCACTCCCAGTCATCGACATTTTTAGCTATTTTCATCTGCAATATATCCCTGTATATACTTAAGAAACTCGTCGTTTTGCTCCCTACGTCCAATCGTCACCCTTACTTTATCAGTTAACTCCGACTCAAAAGTCCTGACAGCTATGCCCCTATCAGCTAGATACTCCCCAGCATCTAAATCCAGCAGCAGGAAATTGGCCTCACTTGGATAACAATGATCTCCAAGCCTACCAAAAATTCTTTGCCTTTCCTTAATGATCCTTCTTACCCTATCTTCAAACAGGTCATGCTGCCTGAGCATTACTTCCGCCGTGATCATGGACAGAGAATTAAGATTATACGGAGATTTTATTCTCAACATGTAGTCAATCATCGCCGCGTTGGATACCGCGTAACCCACTCTAACCCCCGCGATTCCATACGCCTTGGAAAAAGTCCTTAACACGACTAAGTTCTGGTAGCTTTCAACTAAATCGATATTTGTGCTGCCAGAAAACTCCCAGTAAGCTTCGTCCAAAATTAACGGCACATCAGTATCTAGCAGGTCGACGATTTGATCTCTTGGGAATACATTGCCTGTCGGATTATTTGGTGAACAGATAAAGACTATTGTCTTGTCATCGATCTCCTCCTTGATTTTCTCCACGCTAAGCCGAAAAGAATCGTTTAAAGGAACCTTAACCAGGCTCATCTGGTTTAGTTCGGCGTAAAATCGATACATGGAGAAAGTCGGAGGAGTAATAATCGCTCGCGGTGCGGAGAGAGTGTTGAGCACAAGAGGTATCATTTCGTCGGACCCACTTCCGACGACAACGTTTTCCGGACCAACGCCCAAATAATCCGCGAGGCTTTCTCTCAGCGACCGGGCAGCTATCTGAGGATACCTATTAAACTGAACCTTATCCAGTTCCGTTAGAACTTCTTTTTTTATCTCCTTTGGAAGCGGATAAGGTGACTCGTTCTTGTCCATTCGAATATTATTACCCACTGATTTTGACTTGTAGGGAGGAAATGCTTTTACACGCTTCGAAATATTCATTTTCTCCGTCTCCCAAGTTCAGCGATAACTTCGTCCAAGTCTATGCCTTCCTCCCGAAATAGAACCAGTAAATGGTAAATTAAGTCGGAAGCCTCAGCGACAAAATTTGATCTCTCGGGAGCAACTAGTAATTCAATTGCTTCTTCTCCAACCTTTTTTTCTATCTGTGACCGACCTTCACTAAAAAGTCTGGAGGTGTAAGAACCTTTTCTAGGATTGATATGCCTGTCCCGAATCACTTCTTCGAGTTCTTTCAACAGGTTTAAGGAGTAATCTATGCTGCCTTCTGTTACCTTGGGTTTTCCCAATTCGCGGTAGAAACAGCTATGTTCCCCCGTGTGGCATGCAGGACCGGTCTGCTTTACAGTAATTAGCAAGGCGTCGTCGTCGCAATCTATGCTTATCTCCTCTACTTGCTGAACGTTGCCGCTTACCTCACCTTTCTTTCGAATTCTACCCTTACTACGAGAATAGTAATGGGCATATCCTTCTGTTATGGTAAGCTCTAATGCCTGCCTGTCCATGTAAGCCAGTGTAAGCACCTCACCATCGACTTCCTGGACTACCACGGGTACCAAACCGCGGTCGTTCCAGGAGACTTCTTCCAACAATTTAACTTTCCCGTCTGACATTGATCCCCCTATTTGACAAATATCTTTTAACATCGTTAACACTATACTCACCATAGTGAAATATCGACGCAGCTAGCGCCGCACTCGCACCTGCGTGATAAGCATCCAAAAAGTGACCTGGACAACCAGCTCCACCGGAAGCAATTACCGGAATGCTTACCGTGCTGGTAATAGCCGATAGTAAATCAAGGTCAAAACCATCCTTTGTTCCATCGGTATTCATCGAAGTCAATAGGATTTCCCCCGCACCAAGTTTCTCCGTCCGTGTGGCCCATTCCCGCGCTGTCAAGTCACGAGGTTTCCGTCCTCCATGAGTGTAAACCCGCCAGCTACCGTTCTCTCGTTTAGCGTCTATTGCCACCACCAGGTTCGATGTCCCCACCACCTCCGCACCATCTTTGACCAAGTCGGGATTTTCCACGGCGGCGGTATTAGTAAAAACCTTGTCCGCGCCATTTCTCACCAGTTCCCTCATGTCCTGGACTGATTTAACTCCTCCCCCGACAGTAAAAGGGATAAATAACTCCCGTGAAATCAGTTGAACCAGTTCCAAAAAGATCTTTCTCTTTTCGTAAGAAGCTGTGATGTCCAGAAATACTAATTCATCTATTCCCTCCACCTCGTAACGCTTCGCCAGTTCAATCGGATCTCCCGCGTCCCTGATGTTTACGAAGTTAATTCCTTTGACCACCCGTCCTTCCTTTATATCCAGCGCAGCAATTATCCTCTTGGCTAACATCTCTCCTCCTGGATAAACTCCTGAAGATCTTCCAAAGCCAGGTTTCCTTCGTAAAGGGCCTTACCAATTATTACCCCGTCAAATCCTACATCTTCCAGGGCCTCTACATCTTTAACGCTGGCCACACCGCCCGCATAGATCATTTCTTCATCCTCCCAGAAGCGTTCCATCCTTCTAGCGCCGGCCAGCGTCCCGTCCTGGGATATGGCGGTCACCACAAACCGTTTGACGTACCGTCTAGTAAGATCATAGGCCTGCCGGTGACTGATAGATCCACCTTTCTTCCAGCCGTCCGTGGCCAGACCCTCGGAGGAAATATCGAGACTCACGGTAAGACCGGATGATTCATCGACAGCCTGCTCCAAAAACGACTCATCGAGGGCTTTAGTACCGATTATCGGGTTCCTCACCCCCGCAGCCATCACGCCCCGTAAGTTCTCCACCGTTCTTATGCCTCCACCAAGCTGTATTTCCAGATTGGTCTCACCTGCGATTTCCTTTACCTTGTCGAGGTTCACTGGGGACCCTGAAAAGGCACCATCCAGGTCAACTATGTGTATTTTGTCGACGTAGCGAGAGAATTTTCTCGCCACCACCAGCGGGTCGCCGTAGACCTTTTTTGTCTCTCGCTTACCCCTGGTAAGTCGCACTACCTCTCCATCCATTAGATCAATTGCCGGGTATATTTGCATAAGGTCACCTACAGTTGTTTAAAGTTGTCCAAAAGCGTCAATCCGTTTTTACTTGATTTTTCCGGATGAAATTGCACTCCAAACACGTTTTTCTTACATATAACAGTAGGAAATCTCAAGAGCTTTCTATCATGTCTACAACTAGTTTCAGCGGACACCAGTGCAGTTTCTTTCGGTTTTAGATAATATGAATGAACAAAATAGAAGTACGAACCCGAAGGAATGCCGTCGAATAATTTGCAGTCCCGGTTAAAGCTAACCTGATTCCATCCAATGTGAGGAGCCATACCCTCCGGCAACTTAATTACATCTCCAGCAAACACTCCCAGCCCATCACCTGGGCTTTCCCTGCTGCGCTCGTACAATAACTGCATACCCAAACATATCCCCAAAAACGGTCTCCCTTGGGAAATATGATTCAGTATGACTTCTCTTAGTGGCTCGATTCTGTCCACTACCGCTCCAAAGTTTCCAACCCCGGGGAGAACCAACTTGTCAGCCCGTCGGATTGCTTCCGGATCGTTTGATACCTCGCCATCTAGTGCCTTCCTGACGTTGGCAAAATTACCCACGTCCAGATCTACGATAACTATCATCACAGAATTCCTTTTGTACTTCTGAGCTCACCCGCAGATGAAAGTGCCTGACAAAAAGCAGAACCAAGTGCCTTAAAGCCTGCCTCTAAAAGGTGATGGGCATTGGCTCCCTTCAGCTGAAGGAGATGAATTGTAACGCCTAGTTCTCTGACCAAACCGTGCAAAAATTCTTTGTATAGACTTAAATCAAATCCACTTTCATCCTCCTTAGGCCTTAAATCTACCGATAGATAGGAGCGAGAAATATCTACCGACGCCAACACCAACGCATCGTCCATGGGCACGACTCCGGTTCCGAAACGGACGATATTTTTGCCATTTATTCTTGATTTGAGTGCCTTTCCGAGGGTGATGCCCGTATCTTCCCAAAGATGGTGCGGTAAATCCCCGCTTGCCGATATATCGGCTTCTATATCCGCGTAGAACAATAACGTAACCAGCAAGTGATCAAGAACTTTATCACCAGTGTTCACTTCCCCTTTTTCTCCCAGTTGTACTGTCACATCAACTTCGTTCGTCTTTCTTCTCATCGATTCTAACCTCCATTGACTGCCTGTGTTTACTCATTCCTTCGATTTCAGCAAATCTCATACCCAGATCCCTGTTTTTAAAGAAGTCCATTTGACTCGTGTAAGCTAAGCTAATGGGCTTAAGAAAGTCAGCTACAGTTAATACGGAACTAAACCTGGCCGTCCTTCCCGTAGGTAATACGTGATTCACTCCGAGAAAGTAATCAGCTGCCGCAGTTGGAGTATAGCTACCTAGATATACAGCTCCCGCGTTCTGCACCTTGTCCAGTAAGTCAAGAGGATCGGAGGTCATTATCTGCAGATGTTCAGGAGCGATTTCGTTGCTCTTCCTAACACATGTCGCCAGGTCCCCCAATTTTTCGACGCTAATCCCTTCTCGATTACAATAACTACTCAAGTTTCTCGAGGTGGTCAATAACCATGCACTCGAGTGCTCACCGTGCTCCAGTTGAGATTGGAGATCGGCAAGCACCACCTCTGGGTCAGGTGTATCGTCAGCAATTACGCAGATGTTCGATGGGCCGGCTAACCCGTCAATCCCAACTTGTCCAAACACTTGACGCTTTGCTTCGTTTACGTATTTATTCCCCGGTCCAAAGATCTTATCCACCGCTTTAACGCCTGCTCCATAGGTAAGCAACCCAATTGCCTGAACTCCGCCAACCTTATATACTTCATCGATCCCCAGGTAATCGGCGATAAAAAGGGTATAAGGATCGATTTTTTCATTACTTGGTGGCGTAGTAAGCACTATCTCGCCAACTCCAGCAATTAACGCAGGCACCGCAGTCATAATCAAGCTAGAAGGCAACGGTTTTCCACCTGGAACGTACAGGCCAACTCGCTTTATTGGACGGTAAACAAGCCCGTACAACGATCCATCGCGCTGCACCAAATTACTGGTCATCACTTGATCCTGATGATGTCGCTTAATCCTCTCGATCACGTGAGTGATTGTTATTCGATCTTCTCTGGGTATCTCTTCCCCCGCTTTCCACTCTTCTTTCTCTAAAGCTAAGCTTCCGTCGTATCCATCAAACTTCTTCCCGTATTTCTTCACTGCTTGTTGTCCATTTCTCCGAATATCTTCCAGTATACCTGCAACGTATTCACTTAGATTCACGCTTGATGACACCCCGAATGTCGAAGATCAACTCGTTTACCTGATCAAATTTCGTCTTCTGGGAAATTCTATTGACCAAAAGAAGCGCGGTACTGTGTGCTATCGTTTTCACTTCCTTCAGCCCGTTAACTTTGAGGGTGTTTCCGGTATTTACTATATCGACTATGGCGTCCGCTATCCCTGCTCTGGGGGCAAGCTCAGTTGCTCCATTAACCTTGATCACTTCAACCGGAACGTCGATGCTCTTAAAGAAATTTCTCGTAAGGTTGGGGTACTCCGTCGCTATTCTGTAACCATCCATTTGTTCCACAGGCACCATATCGTCCTTCAAGGTAGCAACGCTCAATCTACATCGACCAAACGGCAAAGACGTAGGAATGAATAGATCATGAGAGTTTTCAAGCACAACGTCTTTTCCCGTTATGCCTATATCGACGCCGGTTTCTACGTACACGGGAACGTCAGCTGGCTTTGCCAGTAACACTTCCACTTCGCCATTCCTATAAATCAGTTCACGGTCATCGGGGGGTCGTAAACCAGGTATAGATTTCCGTAACAGCCGAATCGAGTCCGAGAGCATACGCCCCCGGGGTAATACTATTTGCATGGATTCACCTCCACGTAATCACCCTCAGCTACCAACTTTCGGGCCGTTAAAAAACTTTCGTGCAGGTCACCCTCGACTAATTTCCTTGCGACTCCGTCCGTGTCCAAGGAAACGGCCAACAGGTTCTCTACATTAAACGCGAACCCACAGGAAGTCCGGTCCTTATACATGTACTCACCACCACCACCAATGGGCTCTCCAACCTGGGGCGAGTAAATCTCGAAGGTTATATCGTAGTAATAGGGCCTGTGCCTGACTGTCCCAAAATCTGCGAAAAACCTACTGTCACCTACTGCAGACAAAATTTCACTCAACCTTTCGTCGTCAGGGTTTTGACCACGGTAATTAAACAGCTCCCAAACTTCCTCCTTTTTCTTCTCGGGAAGTTCCAGTTCATCTATCAATTCAAAATTCCGATGATAAAGCGCTTCGAATATTTGATCCTCCTTATCGGGTGCCTGCGAGGTTACCTGTCTCCATATTCTCCTACTCCCGATGTCTACGTAGAAATCATACACTCCTAGTTTTTCGAGTGCGGTGATTATTGAGGTCAGGACCTCCACTATCATCCAAGTTTGTTCTCCACCAATGTATTCAACCCCAAATTGCCAGCTACCTTTGACTCCTCCATCCAAGACTTCCGAGAAGTAGAAGAATTTGTGCGTTTCCACGTGTTTTAGTTGTGTCAAGATTTGTGACGTAATATCAGGTTTAATTAAGTAAAACTCATCGTTTCCAGCAAATTTAGTTCCCTTATCCAGTTTCCCTTTGTACTCCGCTATCGCGGGCAAGAACACCTCACGATAATTCCAGAGCTCGTAGTTTTTCCGAAGCGCGCTCACAACTTTCGCAAGCTCCCGAGATTTAGCCATTGCCTCGTAGGTCATATACAACCTCCAAGCAC
>CAZTJJ010000050.1:0-1149 GCA_964614065.1 uncultured Thermotogae bacterium | reverse complement strand
CACGTCAATTTAAGCTTGAGAAAAGCCTAGTTTATCCAAACAATCTGTTGATTTAGCAAAAAAAGGAAAGTCTGATGAGAGGTTATTTACACTTTAGGAGATGCAGGATACATCCCCATGATGATGGCTGTAAACTACATGATAGCTTGCTGTTAAAAGTGTAACTAATTTAAACATATTGCATTTATCATATCCAAGAAGAAGAGTTAAGTCAAGTGGACCGACTATTGGATTTTTATTGGTGGTCTCAATACCATTTATTAAATTACCATGAAAACGAAAAATATCGCGGTATCTTTCCAGGGTGAAAAGGGAGCTTTTAGCGAGCAGGCCATTTACAAATTTTTTGATTCCCCAAAGGAAGAAATAAGGGCAATACCATCCAGCACTCTTGCAGAGGTACTACACTTCGTAGAAATGGGGAGTAGTGAGTTCGGAATAATCCCTGTAGAAAACTCGATCGGCGGATACGTAGATAGATCTTATGAACTGATAGCTAACAGCGAGACGAGGGTCATTGGGGAAGTCTACCTTCAAGTTCGACATAATTTGTTAGGAATAGAGGATACATCAGTGGACCGGATTGAGACAGTATATTCCCATCCTCAGGCACTAAAACAGTGCAGAAAGTTCCTGGAAAAGCTCGAGGTCTCTACAAGGGCAACCTACGATACGGCTGGATCGGCAAAAATGATTAGCCGGCGTCAAAGGTCAACTGAAGCCGCTATCGCCAGTGAGCTGGCTGCAAATCAGTACGCTCTAGAGATACTAAAAAAAGATATACACACTTCTGACAGAAACAACACCAGATTTCTCGTAGTTACTTCGACCGATGAAACTAGAAGGAAAAGAGATGTTCAATACAAAACCACGATCACGTTCGAACTCGGCGATCAATCCGGTGCCTTGTACCACTGCCTGGCCCCGTTTGCTGAGAGGAACATCAACTTGACAATGATCAAATCCAGACCGACCGAATCAGCAAAATGGGAGTATCACTTTGATCTAGACCTAGAAGGGCACAAGAACGACAGCTCCGTACAAGAAAGCATTCAGATAATAAATAGTTTCCTGCCAAAACCAATCAGGATACTTGGATCCTATCCCATGGGTGTAAAAGTGTGAGAAATGGTGAGGGAGGATCACCGC
>CAZTJJ010000049.1:0-11307 GCA_964614065.1 uncultured Thermotogae bacterium | reverse complement strand
CCCTATCCTTTGTCTTATTAGGGCGGTAACTCTTTAATTTATCCGATACGACCGGTCTGACACCGGCTCTCTGCAACACTTCTTTGATCACGATACTACCCAGCTCGGTCACCTTAAAATCCTTCAACGAACCCCCAAATTTTCCGACTGCCGTCCTGACCGAAGATACTATGACAGGTTTTCTATCAGTCAACGTTTACACTCCTTTATTGATTTATCAAAAAAATCAGCTTTTGTTCAAAAACGCACTTATCCTTTCACGTGCTTCCTCAGTACTCAAAAGAGTTGAAAAGCCTTGCTTCTCAATCTCCAAACCGATTGGTAAATCTCGACCCGCACCTTGATCTATCACTCTCTTGGCCACCCGTAGAGCTTTTTGGGGAGGATCTAAAAGTGGTTTTATGAAATCAACGAGAGCATCGTCCAATTCCTCTGCTTCCACTACTTTATTCACAAGACCCCAGTCACCCGCTCTCTTCGCACTAATCTGTTTCCCCGTCATAATCAATTCCTTCGCCCTACCCATTCCCACCAGTCTGGTCAATCTTTGAGTTCCTCCCCCACCGGGTATAAGACCGAGACCTATTTCGGGTTGACCAAGCCTGGAGCGGTCGGTAGCAACTCTCAGATCACAGGCCATGGCCAGTTCCAACCCGCCACCCAAAGCATAACCGTCAATGACCGCAACCGTCGGGGCCGAACATTTCTCGGGTAAATTGAAAAAATCACCCATAAACTGAGTATAAAGATCGGGATCGATCTTCAAAAAATCGCCGAGATCTGCACCCGCAGAAAAAGCTTTGCCCGCACCCCACAAAGTGACTACGCTAACCGACTTCTTTTCAACAAGGCCGAATACCTCGGTCAGTTCAGATCGTAGTTCTTGGTTCAAAGAATTCAAATGATCGGGACGATCGAGTTCGACCCGGGCTATTTCCTCGTTGTCGATTTCTAAATTTACGTAATCAAACTCCGTACTCACTGTATCCCTCCTTCAGGGGGCCGTACGCCTGATATCTACCTTCAGCCGTCGAACTTAGCTCCGCGAGGTATTCCAGTCCCTCTCTCATCTTTTGCAACCCTTTTTGTTGGGCAAGTTTAATTGGTCCCTCGGGCAACCCAGCTCCCAATTCCATTGCCAGATCGATATCGCCGGCACTGGCCACGCCTTCTTCGAGAACTCCTGCTGACTCATTAGCCATCACCGCAAATAGTGGAACAGGGTTGAAATCTTTTCCCTCTTCGGGGCTGTAGCTTGGACCTTCCGCAGAGTAATCGTAGAAACCGCGTTTGCTTTTCCTGCCCAGATGGCCTATTTCAACTTTATCTTCGACCGAGGGAGGAATGGGCCAGCCAATTACTTCCCCAATCTCTTTGGCAACATCCAAACCAACAAGATCCAGCAGTTCGAAAGGACCCATAGGGAAACCTAGCTTTTCGACCACCGCTGAATCCATAACTTCCGGATTAAGTCCTTCTTCCTCACGAAGCCAAACAGCCTCTAACAAATAGGGAAATAAAATTGCATTTACGATGAAACCGGGAGAGTCCTTTCTACAATACACAGGCTCCTTTCCCAAGCGACGAGAAAAGTCCATCGCAGTTTCAACTGCGGCCTCCTCCGTCTTCGCACCTTTAATTACTTCCACAAGTTTCATTCGGACTGGAGGATTGAAAAAATGAATCCCTAAAAATCTTTCTGGTTTAGACACTTCAGAAGAAAGATCGCTCACGGAAAGAGAACTCGTATTGGTGGCAATTAACGCGGTTTCCTCGATAGCTTGATCTATGTTATGAAAAACGTTCTGCTTGATCTCCATTTTTTCGGGCACTGCCTCAATAGCCAACTGGCACGGAGCCACTACTATTTCCGTGCTAAGGTTAGTCGTTATCCTGTTCAATGCCCCTTCTCTTTCAGAACTAGTTAATTTCCCTTTCTCCTCAAGTTTTTCCAGACTTGCCGATATCGACTCCATTGCATTGTCCAAGAACTCCTGTTTAACGTCCGTTATCCCAACTTCAAGTCCAGCAATGGCACATACCTCAGCTATTCCGTGGCCCATGGTACCCGATCCTACAACCGCGACTTTTTCAATACAGTCAGCTTCCATTCTCACCTCTCAGACGTTCTAGCAACTTGGGAATGACTTCGTGCAGATCTCCAACAAGCGATAGGTCTGCTAACTCAAAAATAGGCGCGTCCGGATCCTTATTGATGGCAATTATGGTATCCGAATCCCGTATACCTACCAGGTGCTGGATCGCTCCAGAAATACCACATGCAATGTACAATTTCGGAGAAACTGTCTTACCACTTTGCCCGACTTGTTGTGATTTGGGTATCCATCCATCTTCAACAATTGGTCTGGAACATCCAACCACCCCACCAAGGGTATCAGCGAGATCTTCTAATAGCTGGAAGTTTTCTTTCGATCCCACACCACGGCCTCCAGCTACGATAACATCCGCTTCTTCGACGCTGGCCCCGGCTTCACCTTCTTCCAGTCTCTCCAGGATCTTTACCGTGGAGATATCAGGATCAATTTTGGCTTCCCGCTCAACGATCTCCGGATCCCCGTTATCCAATCCTTCGGGTGGAGAGAAGACATTCGGTCGGACCGTAGCCATTTGAG
Organism: uncultured Thermotogae bacterium; assembly: GCA_964614065.1. GTDB lineage: Bacteria > Bipolaricaulota > Bipolaricaulia > M55B111 > M55B111 > M55B111. Next base: position 8,674 of record CAZTJJ010000049.1, on the reverse strand, counting down.
GTCTCGTATTGGGACAGACTATGTCGGCCATCACGTTACCACCCAGTGCAGGTCTGGTCTGCAGAAGTAACTTCTCGCCATCCATCTCCTGAATGGAGAGTTCTGTACAATCAGCGGTCAAACCAAGACCCAACTGTCCCGCCACGTAAGGAGCAAGGTCCCTTCCCAAGTGAGTGGCACCAAACAGTAACACACGGGGTTTAAACTCCTTTATCAATTGAGCCAGGGCGGAGCTGTAAAAGAGGGTATTGTACTGCTCAAATTCCTCACCCTCTATCACGTAAGCCTTCTCGGCGCCAAAACTCCCGGAGGCCCGAGCTGCTTCCTTGACATCCGAACCTACGATAGCCGTGGCCAATTCGTCGCCAAACTCGGAAGCGAGCTCCTTGCCCTTTCCCAGTAACTGAGGTACCACGGGACTTAATTCTCCGTCAATGGTTTCACCAAAAACCCAGACCCCGCTGTAATCCGAAGTATCCGCCTTCTGGGCCATCAACTTCGTCTCTATAGCGTCCGTGGGGCATGGCGAGATACACATACCACAGGACGTACAAAGCCCTTCATCAACAACTGCCTTTTCGTCATCGTCGAGACTCAACGCATCAACGGGACATACATCGACACATACACCGCATCCGATACATTTGTCTCTATCTATCTTAATCATCTAAGAAACCCTCGCTTTCTAGTCTTTGTAGGATCTTAGTAGCTTCTTCTTCAGGTGTTCCTTCGAATTTCTCACCCGGCCCCTTCGATGAAGGTGGATAGGTGGAAATTACCTGTGACTCCGACCCTTCGAGGCCAAATTGGTCCGACGAACCTTCTAGTTCTTCGCTGCCCCAGGTCTCCATCGGCTTCTTCTTAGCAGCCATGATTTCCTTCACGCCAGGAATCCGGGGCTCAAAATCGGGCGGGGTCATACAGGAAAGGACCAGTGGCAATTTACCTTGGACTTTCATATAACCCTGATCAGTCTCTTTTCTGACGGAGATAGTTCCCTCATCAGGGTCGAAATCCAAGACCTCTTCCACATAGGTAATGGGGGATATATTGAGGTTACTCGCCATCTCCGGCCCCACTTGAGCAGTATTCCCATCCGTCGCTTCCTGCCCTGTAAAGTAAAGATCAGCGCCCCCTAGCTTTTCAACAGCTTTAAACAGCGTGCAAGAAGTCGCCCAGGTATCGGCGCCGGCAAAGGCTTTGTCGGACAGAAGTATCGCGCGGTCGGCACCAATTGCCAAGCATTTCCGCAGGGCCTCCTTGGCCTGAGGAGGCCCCATGCTTATAGCTGTAATCTCCACTTCTTCATCCGTCTCTTCTTTTAACCGAATAGCCAGGTTGAGAGCGTATTCGTCAAACGGATTGAGTATGGACTCTACTCCTTCCCTGATGATCGTGCCCGATTCTTCATCCACTTCCACGTCGTTGGTATCGGGTACCTGCTTAACAAATACCAAAAAGTCCATTTAAAATCACCGTTACTTATATGGCATGAACTCGGGTCCGAGGGTTTCTCGAGCAATAACTATCTTCTGAATATTTGCTCCACCCTCTGCACCGACACAGTAGGACATGATTCCCTTCCACGCAGTCTCGAATACGTATTCATCACTGTAGCCAGCCGCTCCTAGCCAGTGCATAGCCTTGTCCGCGGCTTCCTTTGCAAGGTGGGGTGCTTTCCACTTGATCATGGAAATCCAGCGAACTACATCGGTGGGACTAAATGTCTTTGGTTTACCTTCTACGTCTCCATAACCGGCTTCCTCGTACCGTGTATCCTGCATCTTGGCAACCTGCTCGTACATTAAGCGAAGGGCCTTCATCCGAGTATAGAGATCGACAAATTCGAACTGAATACCCTCGTACTTGGCAAGCGGTTTTCCGAAGGTCTCCCTCTGTTTGATGTAGTCTGCCGCCTCTTCAAGGACCCGCCTGGTGACTCCGACGGAGCTCGCTCCAATCAACATCCTGGCGTTATCGAACCCTTCCATGGTATAGTAAAATCCTTTGCCCTCTTCACCGAGTCGGTACTCGTCAGGAATTCGCACGTCTTCCATGATGAATCCGCCGGTGGAAATGGCCATTCTACCGGCATCTCTATAGGGTTCCTGAAAGTTCATGCCGTCCGCGTCAACGGGGACACAGAAAGAGGTCATGTTCTTGTGTGAAGCGTCTTCGGGCGCAGGTCCGGTTCGCACGTTGACCCAGTAGGCACCGCCCATTTCCTGAACCTCTTCAGTTCCACTAATAAACGTCTTTTCCCCGTTTAAGATCCAGTCGTCGCCATCTCGTTCGGCTGTACACTCAAACCCGGCTACGTCCGATCCTCCACCTGGTTCTGTAGTAGCAATTCCTACAAACTTCTCCCCGTTGATGGCCGGTTTGATAAATTCTTTCTGAATGGTCTCGTTGCCATAACGATTCAGCGTGAAACCCCAACCAGTCTCCACGGCCATGAAGCCAGCTGCAGTTGCAATACTTGGATCTATGTAACCGATCAGATCGGCAATTAACATCTGATCTTCCCAGGTTAGACCGCTCCCCCCTTGTTCTGTGGGAACCGTGCCCATAATAATTCCAAGATCAGCCATACTTTTTACAAGATCCTCAGGGTAAGGGTGTCCTTCCTGATTCATCTTTATTACTCGAGTCAAAGGCAGTTCTCTTTCTCCCCAATCAAGCAAACTCTCTTTCAGTAATTGTTGTTCTTCTGTTAATCCAAATTCATCGTCTCTAGATAGTTGTGTTTCGGCCACAATGACCACTCCTTATTTGATAGATTTTGTAAATCAATATGTTATAAATTTATAGCTACTTCTATCGATTCTTTTAACGCATCTGAGTACTTGCTTGTCCCTGCCGCTCTAAACAACGCTTCAATCGGGAATATTTCTACCTTGTTCAGCCAATAAGCCAAAGCACTTAAAGCGGCACCTTTTTCACCTGCTTTATCTCTAAACGGTTTTACAATTACTTCTGCCCGGTTCTCCGGTAACTCCAAGCTCTCATCCACGATTAACAGACCTCTCCGCATAGACTGAACCTCCGAATAGCTGTGGTCCAATCCTTCCGGAGAAACCATGATAACATTATCTGGAGAGTCGATTCCCGTAAATTCTATCTTCTCTGGTGACATTATTAACTCTGCACTCGAAAACCCAGAGCCAACAGTAACCGGATATTCACCCTTTTTGCTCACTTCCAACCCAGTCCTCATAGCAGCCTGAGCTAACATTTTAGCAGCTGTCTGTACTCCCCCTCCAGCAGACCCTCCCACCAGGACTGATATAGGTTGCGACAGCTCATGTGAAAATTCGGGGCTGATATCAGACAAATCCTTCAGCAACGAAGCGGGAGAATCTTTCTTTCTAGGAACGTATGCTGAGATATTCTCGTTAATCCAGCGGCCTAGGGGTCTGTCTTCCTCTTCCAGGATATTCTCAAGCCGGGTCTTGGGATTGTATTTGTGCCCATAGCTTAAACAGTATTCCATCACTTCAATCAACGAAAAGCCCGGCCTATCAAAGGCGGCTTCCAATTCATCAACCAGATTTTTGTTAAACAAAACCCTGGACGAAAAACCGGCACCGGCTTCATGAACCAGCCCGGGAAGGTCGTAGCTATCGGTGATAGAACCCTCCAGCTCAGTCGTGGTTGAATAGCCCTTGGGTGTTAACCCACTAGATTGACCGCCCGTCATGCCATATAGCATATTATTATGAACCACTACTGTCATGGTTACATTCAACCTTGCCGCCTCCATCAAATGCTGCAAACCTATAGTGGATCCTCCATCTCCGATAAACACAATTATGTGTTTGTTCGAATCCTCAAGCCCGAATCTGATACCGGCACCCAGAGCGGGTGACCTTCCATGAAGACCGTGAATAGTATGCGAAGGAAAATATTTGTCAGCCAACCCTACACATCCAATATCAGTAACAAGGATCACGTTATTCTGATCCCAACCGAGTCTTTCACAAGCAGCGGCTGTGCCTTCTACAATCTGACTGTGACCACAACCAGGGCAATAAGGTAAGTTTTTATCTATCTTAAATCCCATTCGCGTTCACCTCACTTGCTATCTCGGAGGGAGTTACCAGTCGGCCAATAGAGTTCACCGAACTGATGTCGGAACCCTCTATTTCTCCGTACAGGATCCTTTTGTACTGGCCCATCAAGTTTTCCTCTGCCACTACCACGTTTGAATAAGAAGACAAGATATTCTGAATTTGTTTCGCAACCGGAAGCAAGGTCTTGACAACTAATAAAGATACTTTCTGGCCCCCTTTTCTCAATTTTTTAACCGCCTGTCGAGCAGCGTAACTGGTAACGCCATAGGAAACGAGCAACGTATTTGCGTCCTCTTGCTCATCCAAATCATAATAAATAAATTGTTTCATCCCTTTCTCGATCTTATCTTGCAACCTTGCAGTATTGGCCATGGCATCAGGATTAGCTCTGGACAGTATCCCTTTCTTATCGTGAGTAGAAGCAGTCATTCTCACTTGATGATCATCGTCACCCAGGGGAAGGAAATCCGGCACCAGATCCTCCCCTGCAGCGTAAGGCAAGTACTCTTCGTCTTCATGGAAATATTTCAACTGGGCATGACTTAAATTCGGAAGATCTTCAATTTCAAAGCTCCTCTCTGTTCCCACCATTTCTTTCGAAGTTAATACAACCACTGGCGTTCTCAGTTTGGTAGCAATTTCCAAAGACTTTCCAGCTAACCAGAAGCAATCCCGCAGGTTTGAGGGAGAAAGTACGGGAAAGTTGTAGCCACCTGATACCATACGATTAACCATTGACAAGTCGCCCTGCGCACTCGTGGTAGCTGACCCAGTAGAAGGACCTAGCCTCTGAGCCAGGATAATAGAAACAGGTAACTCCATCATAAAAGCCATGTCGACGGTCTCTACCATCAACGAAAATCCTGCGTGGGAGGTGGCTGTCATGGGTACGCGGCCAGCGGCTGCGAGGCCGCTGGCCCACTGTAAGGCAGTAATCTCATCAGGAGCTTTTAACACATAAGGAACGCGCCTTACGGCACCAAAATAAATACTGTTTGCCGGGGTGATCGGGTAGCCAGAATAGAATTCAACTCCGGCTCTGGCTGCTCCCTCCACCAATAAAAGTGATCCATCTACCATCTTTTTTGACATCTCTAATATACTCCTCTAATTATTTCCTCTAATTATTTTTAGGTGCGAATTATCTTGTCTTTCAAATAATCCTCAAGCTCTTTAAAGTGGCTCGTGACGACCGAATCTATTTCCGTTCGCGGGCCCTCAGCGATAACTTCTATGATATCTTCATGTGACTGAAGGGATTGTTTCATGTAAGAGGTATAGTCGGTCACCAAATCCTTCAAAAGGTGTTCTTCTGGAACTTTAAGCAAGGCTTCCAATGCTTCCTTTAGGTAGGAATTCTCAGCAAGTTCCGCAATTTTGATATGGAAACGAGCATTGGTATTGATATATTCAGTGTAGTCACTTCTCCCAGCTGCGTCGTTCAAATCCCTGTAGAGATCTCTCAATTCTTCTAAGGAAGCGTTCTCCGCTCTCATCCATGCCAGCTTGACCAAAGCAATCTCCACTTCCCTACGGGCTTCCCACACTTCTAACAAATCCTCCCCCGCCTGAGCCATATTAAGGGCATTTGTGATATTGACCTCATTCGGGAGGTTTTTTACATATGTACCTGATCCAGCCTTAGTTTCAACGACCTCAATCACCTGAAGAGCTGACAACGCTTCCCGGACCGAATTTCTACTCACATCCATCTGCTCGGCGATTCTTCGTTCTGAGGGAAGGCGGTCACCTAGAGCAAATTCCAATCGGTTAATTGCATCAATTATCTGTTCGGCCACAGAAGAACTTTTTCTCTTGGGTTCTTCTATCTTTTTAAAGTTCATCGATATCCCTCAATATTGGTCCTACCAATATACAAGATTATTACATCCTCTTTTTTCTGTCAAGTGTACACATCTACCAATCCAGATAACTATGGATATCTGGATCGCTAAGAACTTAAAGTTTTTCCAGGGCCCGATGTATACGCTGTAACCCCTCTTCGAGCTGTCGATAACTGGTAGAATAGGCTATTCGGACGTGCCCTTCACCAGTTTTACCAAATTCGGCACCAGGCACCACGGCCACATTGGCCTCCTCCAATAAATATTCAGCCATTTGGTAGGAATCCAGATCGAACCCTTTTATGGAAGGAAAGGCATAAAAGGCCCCCATCGGCTTTACAAGTTCCAAACCCGTTATCTGGTTTAAAGCCTCTATAACCAAGTTTCTACGACGATCAAACTCCTCGACCATTGACTCCAAATGACTCTGGCAATCTCTAAGAGCAATGACAGCACCTTTCTGACCAAAAGAACAAGGACAATTACTGGTGTGCTGGCGGGTTTTTAACAGAGGTTGAATTAGTTCCTCCTCACCGGCCACATATCCCAATCTCCACCCGGTCATGGAATATGATTTTGAAAATCCATTAACGGTCAAAGTCCGGTCTTCCATTCCCGGCAAAGAAGCGGGACTGACGTTTTCTACATCCCCGTAAGTGATACGTTCGTAGATCTCGTCAGAAAGCACCAATAAATCTTCTTTAATCACGAGGTCGGCTATCTCATCCAAGATCTTCCTATCTAATACCACGCCGGTAGGATTGTGAGGATAATTAAGTACCAGCATCCTGGTCCGGTCGTTGATCAAGCCTTCGATCTCGTCAGGGTCAGGTTGGTAGCCCCTCTCTTTACGCAAAGGCACCGAGACAGTAGTGGCACCAGCAAACTCAGCCCAATCCTTATAATATACATACATCGGTTCGGGAATAATTACTTCATCCCCCGGGTTTAAAAAAGTCATAATGGAACAGAAAATAGCTTCACTGGCTCCCGCAGTAACAACCAACCCAGTTGGTGAAACAGAGATACCGTTATCTTGGGCCAGCTTCCGGGCAATAGCTTCCCTCAACTCGGTAATACCAGCGGAAGAAGTATAATAGACAAACCCCTGATTCAGGGCCTTTATTGCGGCTTGCTTAATCGGCTCGGGAGTGTCAAAATCGGGTCGACCTATTTCCATATGGACGATATCTTTCCCTTCTCGCTCAAGCCGGGAAACGGTTTCAAAAACGTCTCTTATGCCTGAAAACGTAACGTTTTCCAGTCTCTCAGCCGTTTGCTTGCTTTTCATCATTGAATACCACCTTTTACAATTGACGGACCTTTAAATTACGTAAATCGACCTTGTTCCTAGCTGTTGGTATTCCGGACACCTCTTCCGATATTTCCGAAACCTGCCTAAAGGTTATCCACTCTAGCAATCAGATATTCTTACGTACGGCTACAGATCAAAATTCCGCTCCAATTCGGGGATAACGAAATCTAACCCTAACTCTTTGAGCTTATCCCCAGACGGAACACCGTCCTCAGTCCATCCACGCTTATCGTAATAACGACCCAGCATATCTAAATAACGGTCTCTATCAAGGGATTCACCAGCAAAGTCACCTTTGGAAAGCTTTTCATCAAACCAACGATCTGGAGGAAAATCCATGGTCTTATCCCAATTTTCCCCATATTCCCGCGCAAAGAAAGATCGAATAAGGGCGTAAATCCTATCTCCCAATTCATCAAAATCGTCCCAGGTTTTCGTCATACCGGTTGCAGCCTTGAACATCTTTTCGTACCAGTCCAGACTAAAACCTACCTCTATCCAGGGTAGCCTGCAGGTAGTGAAACTCTCAAATGCTCCACCCCGTTTCCGCTGTTGATTTATTATCTCTTTAATTTTTCCGTCGCTGTAACTGGAACGGTCGTTCTCTATTTCCCAGCTTATTACCCAGCTATCCTTATGATGAGCACCAATGGGAGAAGTTCCAAAAGCTAAAGCCATTCCTGGCAAGGAATAACAATTATAGGCGGTAATTTCCAGGTTTTTAACCTGCATAGCCCAGCTTTCTGATTCCTTACCCCACACTTTTCCCGTCCTCTTTGTGCCTTCAGCGAGCTGGTTTCCTAGGCCCCGTCGTAGTGAAATATCCGCGATTAGCTGTTTGGCTTTCTCGTAATCCCCAAACTTTAGATCCTCGTCTATTATCCCTTTTTCTGCAGCTTCCATTGCAAAAGCGATTGAACTGCCCGCCGACACTGTATCTACTCCATATTTATCACAAACGCGATTCAACACCCCAATCTTTCGCAAATCGCTGATTCCCAAGTTGGGACCGAGCATTGCTACGTTCTCGTAGTCAAGTTCGATTTCCTCTCCCTCGGCGTCAATAATCATATTCCCGCACTGCATATTACAGTTGGGACAGCCCTTCTTTCCCATCTTCATTTCCCCGATAGCGTCTCCATCTATATTTTCAGCCCAATCGATAACCCCTTCGCTAAAGTTTTTGACGGGTAATGACGAATTGGTGTTACACAATTGAACAGCATTCATGGTCCCCTGACGCATCCACCAGTCGTACCCCTCACTGTCTGAAATCTCTTTGTAAGCATCCCCAATCATATTTCTCAGACTTTCCTCGTCCTTCATATACGGGGTCTTAGTACCATGGAAACTAACAGCCGCCAATTTTTTCGACCCCATGACTGCACCCATTCCGGTCCTACCACCAGCACGACCTCTTTCCGACATTATGGTCGCGTATC
>CAZTJJ010000048.1:9031-11320 GCA_964614065.1 uncultured Thermotogae bacterium | reverse complement strand
CAAGAAGAAAATTACGTGGCCCAATGGTGCTGTCGGTCATGTGTATTCGGCAGCAAAACCCCAAACCCTAAGAGGGCCAGAACACGATCTAGCTTGGTGCGATGAAATGGCAAGCTGGCAGTATCCCGATGCCACCTGGGATAACTTGCAGTTGGGGCTACGCTATGGCGATAACCCACAAGCTGTAGTAACCACAACCCCGAAGCCAATCAAACTAATCAAGGAATTGGTAGGACAAGCCAAAGACCCCAACGATGACTCGGTTGTAATGACACGTGGTAGCACCTACGACAACAAATCAAACCTCTCACAAAACTTCTACGACAGGATAGTTAAAAAATATGAAGGCACACGTCTAGGTCAACAGGAACTTCATGCTGAAATACTTGGTGATTCACCCAAAGCTCTTTGGGCTCGTGAAGATTTTGAAGGCCAATATATTGATGAAGATGACGTGCCGGGCAAATGGCCGGATGAACTTTCTATGGATAGGATAGTGGTTGCCATTGACCCCGCAATATCGAATAAAGATGACAGCGACGAAACCGGAATTATAGTTGCAGCCAATAGAGGCGACACCGGATACGTGTTAGAGGATCTTTCCGGCCAATATAGTTCTACTCAGTGGGCGAATAAGGCAATCAACGCTTACCATAAATACCGTGCCGACAAAATAATCGGTGAAGTTAACCAAGGGGGAGATATGGTAGAAAATACGATAAAAACCATAGATATGACTGTTGCTTACAAGGACGTTAGGGCTACGAGAGGAAAACAAACACGTGCGGAACCAGTGGCTTCTCTGTATCAACAGGGTCGGGTCTATCACGTGGGCCACATGGCCGACCTTGAAGACCAAGCGTGCCAGTGGGAACCAAAGAGCGGTAGAGACTCTCCCGACAGGGTTGATGCTCTTACTTGGGCTTTTACAGAACTTATGTTGGGCGATGCCAAGCGGAAACAGCGTTGGCAGGACTTTGTAAATTAGGAGGTATTTATGAACAAGGCAACTTTAGTCAATCCAGCTTCTATAACCATCAATACTTGTAATAGACCTTTTTTGCTCAAACAACTTGTTAGCGATGTTAAAGAACAAATGGATGACGAAGATAAAATAATAATTGTGAACGATGGCGATGAAGGGTCCGTTGATAGCCTCGCCGACGAAGACGTTGAAGTAGTCGATCACTGCAAAGACTATTATGCCCTTGCTTCTGGGAGGAACGCTGGAATAGATAAAGCGATTGAACTCGGATATTATTGGGGGGTTTTCCTTGATGATGATTGTACCGTGAAGGAAGATTGGTTGGACGCCCACAAAAGAGCTTGGCTAGACGAAGAAGTTATATACGCCGGGAAGATAACTATACCAGACCAAGAGAAAGACGTGCGGAAGAATTGGTGGAATGGTGAGGGTAACTTTGTGGTCAAGTGGGGCGGGTCCAATATGTCTTGTCATCTACCAAGTCTTAAAGGCGTCGGTGGATTCGATGAGAGATTCGACGGTAATTGGGGTTACGAAGACAACGAGCTTTACCACAGATTGACCAAACAGCATGATTGGAAAGTAAAATATCTTGAAGGATCGGAGGTTGTCAACTTGCAAGCCCCGGCAAGTGGTGATTATAAGCGCGGTGACACGACAAATAGGGGTATGTTAGACTCCGATGCCACATATAAGGGCTTCGATAATGAAAGAAACACCGAGCCTCTGGCAGTGATAATCCCTACCTGCAATAGACCCGAAGAGTTAAAAGATCGTATAAAGGAGTTGGAACCACAACTAGATAACGAGGACGAAATATTTGTTGTCAACGACGGCAACGAGGGCGACCTCAAAGATATAAAAAGACCCGTCATTCAGCACTGCAAAGACTACTATGCAGCAGCTTCAGCTAGAAACATTGGTATAGTAGAAGCTAGGGATTGGGGTTACGAGTGGGCACTCTTCTTAGACGATGACGATCCTATTGCGGACGGGCTAATAAAGGCTCACAAGGACGCTTGGTACGATAAAGAAGTTCTATATAACGGATTAAAGATAAATAAAGATACTGGCAACGACATAAGAATAGACAATTGGAAACGTTATGGTAACGAAGGCGAAGAATTTAAAATTAGGTACTGTTCTGCAAATATGAGTGTTCACATAAAAAGTTTCCTTGAACTTGGTGGATTTGACGAAGATTTCGATGGTTCTTGGGGCCGTGAGGATAACGAGCTTGCTCACAGGGCGAGAGAGAACGGTTGGGATATAATATTTGTCAAAAAGGCAAAGGTTTACGTGGG
>CAZTJJ010000048.1:0-8931 GCA_964614065.1 uncultured Thermotogae bacterium | reverse complement strand
TTCTGTTATAAATATATAGACTATGAAATTTGGAATAAGCCACTTGCTCTTAACTATGCTTTAAAAAGAACCGATGCCGACTGGTTCGGGATGCTGGACGGTGATTATTTGATTGAAGCAGAATTTTTCGACGTCATAGCGGACGAGATCGAAGACAATACCTTCCTTCAATGTCGTGGTTACGATATGCCCGATATTGACTTTGACGTCAACAATCTTTGCACTTATGTAGACATGGCAAATTCAATAGCAAATCACAATATGGACTCTCGGCCAGCAACCGACTATGGTGGATTTCAGGCTTTCCCGACAAAGATAGGTAGAGAGGTCGGTGGGTACGACGAACGATTCAAACTCTATGGCGGTATGCACCACGAGATGAAAGAACGTCTTGTCAATTACGGGTTGGACATGAAAAGGTTGCACGGAGATCCGATCATACTTCACCAATTCCACGAGAAGTGGCCTAGTTCCAACGAGAGATTTTCGGAGAAAGAAGTCGAGCAAGAACGTGATCGTCATAGGCAAATAATAAAAGAACTGGAAGCAGGTTCACGTATGTATGCCAATCAAGGTCAAGTCTGGGGTGAACCGTAGATGTCAGCCATTTTAGGGTGCGGGACCGGGAGATGTGGCACTATGAGTTTGGCGAAGTTGATTGACGATCAAGACGGTTGGCTCTGCACCCACGAAATGCGCCCCATACTTCCCTGGGATATAGATGAAGTTCTCGGTTACGACAGAATAGAATACTTGAACGGCAAAGACAAAGTTGCCGATGTAGCCTCTTACTACTTGCCTTATGTGGAAATGTTTTTAGAAGAAATAAAAGATTTGAAAGTTATTTGCTTGAAAAGGGATAGGGAGCAGGTTGTTAGTAGTTTCATGGCAAAAACAGCCAACATAACCCCACCCAGAAATCACTGGTGCGACCATGATGGCGAAACTTGGACGTTAGACCCTATATGGGATAGGGCGTATCCAAATTATAATTTAGATATTGAAACATCCCCACATGAATATAAAGAAGAACTTATACGTACATACTGGTATAAATACTATGAAGAAGCTGAATGGTTGAGCGACAGGTTCTATGATTTTGAGGTATTCGATATTGATGTGCTCAACGACGAAGAAAAACAATCTGAAATGTTTGAGTTTTTGGATATAAACAATCCTATATTTGGCGACGTTCACAAAAATAAGTTGGTGACACAATGAGGTTCGATAGATGCGTGCGCCACGCTTGGAATAAAATAACTGACTACGCGCAAAAGACACCGCACACAAAAAAATTCTGGTTCGAGCTTAAAGAAGAGGTGGATCGCAAAGTTCGACTAATCAAGTTAGACGAAGTGCAACAGGAATGGTATGATGAACATGGTAGATAAAGACCTTACCAAAAGAAAACACGGTTATGACTTGCGCCAGGATACCTGGGAAAGTTCCGACGTTTACAGCGATCTCAAAGGCAATAAAGACAGGGATGCCCAAGCACGTCAGGCAATAGTGGACAGAGGCAGTCTACGCCCCGACATGGCCAAGGCATTGTACGAAAACGACCCGATGGCGGGAGCGATAGTAGATACTATTGCCGAAGACATGACCCGTGAATGGATAGACCTAGAATTTCCCGACAACGAACAATTAGGTATAGCTGTAGATGAAATGCTGGGGGAGCTTGATGCCCGGTCTAGGTTCCAGGACATGATAAAATATGAACTTATTTATGGAGATGGCTATATATCAATAGGCATTGACGACAACAAAGAAGACCACGCGGAGCCCGTCGATGAAGTCGATGGTATTGATTATTTACACTCGTTCTCTTCTGAGAAAGTTAACGGTCAAGAGGTTAACGAGAATGTACTTGATCCCAACTACGGTAACGTAGAAATGTATAAGATACAGGCCCCGGTGGAAGCGGAAGTCACTCAACTTGAAGCCCACCCAGACCGGATCATTCACTACCAAACCCGAAGGTCAGAAGATGATGAGTGGGGACGGAGTATGTTTCTAAGATTTTACGATCTTTTCCAATATTTCGATAATGCTGCTTGGTCGCTTGGCCAAGTACTCTACCAGCTCGTGTTCAAAGTTTACAAGACAGACTTAAATGAATTGGATGAAGATAAAGAAGAAGAAGTTAAATCGCAACTAGAAAAGGCTTGGACTCAAGGTACTATGGCTATGATAGATAATGGCGGTGACTCGGACAACGAGGAAAGCATTAATATACCGTCAACCTCGCAAAATGTAAGCGGTATTGAAGATATGATAGAATTTCTCAAGGACATGACCGCTATGGCAACCCGTATGCCAAAACCGATTATCTTTGGTGCCCAAACAGGAACGCTGGCTGCAAGCGAGACCGACGCTATGAGTTGGTTTAACAGAGTCAAGGGTATGCAGGAAAATTGGTTGCGTGAAAAGATAGCAAAGTTGGTTAGTTATACGATTATGTCCGAGGGGGCAGATCCCAGTCAGGTCAAGTGGTCGTTTACCTTCAACGACCTCTGGAACCTTGACGAATTTAGTGAAAGCAAGGTGCTTAACAATAAAGCAGAGGCTTACGGAAATCTGGTTAGATGGGGAATACTGAGTGCTGACGAAGCCAGGGAACGTGAGTTTAGCAAAGAACCGTTGACTCCGAAAACACCGGAAGAAGATACGGCTTGGTACGAAAAGGAGCTTAAACGTATAAAAGAAGAAAATGCCCAAGACCAAGAATAGCAACGAATTAAAACTCATTACGGATAATTACAAAGCTGCTGTAAAGTGGCCAACCAGTCCATACCAGACTTATCTGGGACAACTAAACGAATACGTAGACGAACTTGGTAATCTGGTTGATAGGTTCTGGAATAACAACTTAAAGCAAATCGTTGATCCGATGGTCCAAGATGCTGAACAAGACCAACTTGACTCTCAACTGGACCAACTGGAAGAAAGGATGGCTGCGGTCTTTGGCATAATGGCTATGAGACGCAAAGCCCAAGAAATGGCTCAACAAGTCAGGCAAAGGGCGGTGCTTGCGTTCCAAGATGATATGCAGAAGATACTCGGAGACCAGTTTACCGCTGGCGTTAATTACAGTAACTTGGAACCGTTTGTAAAACAGACTATTCGCAGAAATGTTTCGTTGATTAAGTCAATACCGGCTCAATACCACGATGATATAGAACGAATAATTTACAATGGTGTAAGAACCGGTAAACCGATCACGGCTATACAGAAACAACTAGATAAAGCGTTAGAGAAAGCTTCTGGACGTACCACCACTTTAGCCATGGACCAAGTTGGTTCTTTGAAAGGTTCGTTGACTAGACGTATGCACTTAGATTTGGGGTTGGAGTTTTTTGCTTGGTGGGGGATTCTGGACAATAAAATAAGAGAAGAGCACCTACAACTAGCAAGCAATGGACCTTTTGGCGAAGAAGCTTATCGTTGGTCGGACCCGCCACACGGTAAGGTTCCTGGCGAAGACCCGAATTGCCGATGCCATGCTGCACCCGTCCCACAAGAAGTTAGACGTAAGTTTGCCCAACAGGGAGTTGGTGCTATTGCTGTCTAAAGCTATAAGCTTATTGAACAAATTAGTTAATACCGACTTTACCGGAAAAATAATAATTAAATTTGAACACGGTGAAGTTAACGGGGTTGAGGAAGTAAAGAACGATTCTTCTGTTAAATACAGAGAGGGCTGAATATGCCATTGGCTACGCCCAATAGTGGTGAGTCTGAGGATGACTTTATAGATAGATGCATGGGACACAATACTATGGTAAGTGAATATCCCGACGAGAGCCAACGGAGGGCGGTTTGCCAAAACCAATGGGACACGAGGAATGATAATATGGAGAAAGAACTTAGAATAGACCAAGGACATATTGAAGACTATCGTTATGATGAAGAAGAAGGTGTTTTGACCGCTGACGTAAAATTGATTAAGTCGCAAGTCCTTCCTTATGTTGGCGATAACGGCCAAATAATTAAGGAACTTGTGCATCCAGACCACTTAAAAGAGGATAGTTGGCTCGATTCTATTAAGACGAAGCCGGTCACAGACTTACACCCGGAAGAACACGTTGATTATGACAATATGGGGAAATATGCCAAAGGGAACTTGCACAATCAAGATCCCGATGTGCGTGAGAACGGAGAAGTCGAGATTTGGTCTAAAGAGACTATATACGATCAAGACTTGATACAAGATATACTTTCCGGTACAAAGAAACAAGTAAGTGTAGGTAGATTTGTTAAAGTTATAGACGAATCGGGAGAATATAAAGGCGATACATACGACAAAATTCAGACGGACATGACGTTCAACCACCTTGCTCACGTCCCCAAAGGGCGTGCCGGTGAGGATGTCGAGATCAAACTGGACGGTGGTATGATGAGCATAAGAACGGACATTACTGCGGATGCCAGTATGCCGTCCTATAACGGTACAGAAGACAAAGATTGGTCAGCGGTAAGTAAGGATTTCGCTGCCTTCAAATCTGCTCTTGATATTCCAGCGGATCAAAGCTGGGAGGACTTAACTGATTCCCAACAAGAAGAAATTAAGGGACACTTCATTGATCACTCGGACGAAAGCTTTACCGACAACGGATACCCTGTTGTTAATCCGATTAGTGGTAAGTTAAATAGAGGGGCGGTCAGAAGTGCTAAGGGTTATGCACCCAGCGGCAGCGATATTGAGCAAATGGCAGACAGACTTTGGAATAAGCACTTTGAGACAGAAGACACCGGAGCAGGTATCTCCATATCAACATCTACCAAAACAGATACAGAAGGTGATGACACCATGAAATTAACAATTGGCGACAAAGAACTTGAACTTGAACCCGAATCTGACGAACAGGAAGGGACGATTAACGACTTTCAGGACGAGATAGACGAAAGGCTCCACGAACTTAAAGAAAAGGACGACACTATAGAGGAATTGGAGGAAAAAATGGAAGATAAAGAAGACGAAACCGAAAAGAAAGACAAAAAGATAGGCAAGCTCGAAGGTCGAATAGATACATTGGAGGACAAAGTAGAAAACGACACCACGGAAGAGATACTGGACGAAAAGTTAGAACTTGTTGACACGGTTAGAAACGTTATGCCCAACTATAACTGGCATGGTAAATCGGTTTCTGAGATGAAAAAGGATCTCATTGAAGCCGTATTCGAGAATGTTGATCTCGAAGAAAAATCCGATGCCTATATAGACGGGCGTTTTGATGCCGCCTTGGAAACGCTTGAAAACGGAAACCGTAAGACAGTCCTAAAGACTTCAAAGAAAGACCAAGATGACGAGCTTGCGAAACTAAGAGAAAAAAGGAAGAACCTCTACGAGGGGTAGGTGATCTAGCATGAGCATAAGCAAAAAGGGTAAATTTGTAGGCAACCCCGAAAAGGCCGAATTTTTGACCACCTATAAGAACGAGGATTCTGGTGGAATCAAATTCGGTAAAGCCGTGCAAGTAGGGACCAACGACGATCAAGCAACACTTGTTGGCACTACAGGTACGGATATGATCGGGATTGCAGTTGAAGCTAACGAGAAAATAGGAACTGACGACACCAGGGATTATGACCAATATGATACCATGAAGATAGGGCAAAAGGGAATATTCTATGTACAGGTCAGAGAGGCAGTTACCGCTGGTTCTCCTGTCGGTGTTATTAGTTCTTCAAACGGAAATGCGACGACTACTGGGGACTTCGGCACGGCTTCCACTTATACGGAAATAGACGGACAGTTCCTTGATAGTGGAAGTATAGATGACGAAGTCAGAATATCACTAAACTTGCCGATGTAGGCGGGTGAATAACCATGAAAAAATTACTAAACGATAGTTTTGTACAGGATGCGCTTTTACGCCCGGAGGACATGGAAGACCTTGATCGGACGTTATATGCATCTAAGAAAGAGGATCTAATAGCAAGGCAGGTTCTTCCACTCAAAGAAGACGTTCCCGATTGGGCTGAAACCCATAAATTCAAAAAGTATTACTCCGAAGGATCGGCTAAAATTGCCTATCATATAGGCGATGACTTGCCGAAGACTATGGTCGATGATAACGATCATAGTATATCCATAATCGAGATTGTACATAGTTACAATATTGCCAAGAAGAGATTGGCTGCTGCTCAGGCACAGGGTATTCCCCTTGAAGATACGATGGTCACTGAGACCAGACGTGCAGTGGAAGAAAAAGAGAACACCGTGTTGTTTGAAGGTGACTCCGATGCCAACTTGAGCGGTCTTTGTGACTATGGATCTGCAGTATCTCTCGATAACGGAGATTGGGTTACTGGAACTTCTGACGCCCAGAAAATTCATGAGGACGTCAAGCAGATGGCAGTAGCGTTAGAGAAACAGGATGGTAATTGGAACGCTAGAACGCTAATTGTCTCTAACGACGCTTGGGAAGTAATGAATACGAAATACTTCACTTCATCTGGTCCTAGACGGGCGGCTTACGATGAGATAGTAGATGCTGACCTGTTTGACAACATTTACAAGACTTCTTATCTGACTACTGGCGGCAGTGCCGGTAACGAAATGGAAGTCATGGTATTAGACAATTCGCCCGAAAATATGGCGATGGTGCTTCCACAGGACCTCGACAGTTTACAGCCTAATGACAGAGGACTTTATTACGAAGTTCCTGTCTGGGAGAGAATAGGTGAAGTGTTGGTACGCTACGACTCTAGTTACTCGGAAGACAGTGTAGACGCTATCAAGTACGCAAATCCGACACTGACCTAATAGGAGCTTAAATGGCTACTGCGACTGAATCCGATGTTAGAGCGGTGCTTCCTAAAGAAGTAGAAGATCAGCCATCATCGGCTGAAATATCTACTTACTTGGACATCGCAGCGGATAAGGTAGACAACTATGACCTCAATAGTGATAGCACAAAAATTAAACGAGCGGAGCAATACTATGCCGCTTGGCTACTAGTTGACGTAAAATATCAGATACCCATATCAAGTGACGAGGCCGGGGTCAGCGAAGAACACGCAGTTGACCCCGCCTCTAAACTAAAGAACAAGTTTGAGGACATAGTGGGTGGAAGCCTTATAAGGGTTCTATAATGAACTATGACACCACAATTAACATTAAGGAAAGGACCACAACAAGCGGGATTGGGAGCGGATCGGAGACGGATTGGGATACCAGTAGAGAAGAAGACGTTCCCGCCAAAGGTGTCAAGCGGGCCAACCTTCCTGAAGCAAAAGAGATGGTTGGCGACCAACGTAAAGTAGTTTATGATAAAGCATATTATATTCCTCGATACGATGAAGGAACGGAACGGGTCGCAGTAGATACGGACCATATTGTTGACGACAAAGAATACGAAGTTCAATCAACTACTAAGTCAAATACGAACATAATATATTTGGTGAGGGAATATAATGGGTAGATCAGCCGGTAGCAATTATTATTGGGACGACACGGCGGCAAGAAAACAACATTACAATAACGCAAGGGAAATCTGTGTCGCAACCGCCCATCGAGGTGCGGAGATCGCAAAGTCAAATTTGCAAGAATCTTCTGGCCCCGTTGGACAAGATACAAGTGATCCCGGCGAATACCCGGCCAAGCAGACGGAAACATTACACGATGCCATAGACGCTGAGTTCTTCTATGAGAATAAACGTGTCGTTGCTGCTCGATTTGGAGTGTACGGACAAGCTGCCCTCAAAGTCGGTCCAGAGTGGGCCGAACAGGGCTCAATGACACCCGTTGGGGCCTACGCTTACTATCTGGAAACCGGTACAGAAAATATGGATGCTAGGCCTTGGGCTACAATGAGTTTAGAACAACTTATACAGGAAGGCTGGAGCTTCAGTGCCGCTACCTTGCGTGGTGTTATAGGTGGCCCACGTGGTGTTACCACTAACATAGAGGATCTATTATGAAATTTAGATACGATTTAGCAGTTGCGGTCATTAACGAGCTTCTTGGTGACTCCGACCTGATTAACAAGATCAATGGAGTCTACCTGTTTGAAGCAAACAACGATGCTACACCTCCGTATCTTGTCTACGAACAAATAACCGATGGCACTAAGGTATATAGCTTCGACTCTGACGAAGCCAACGTGTCTTCACCACAAATAAGGATAAAAATTTGGGACGGAGACTCTGCGGCTTCTGGCACTACAGAAGAGGTCTTGGACTTAGTGGACGGAGCGTTGGACTTCACAACTATAGAACGACAAGGATTGAAATTTACACTATTGAACCAAAACTCGACAACCAGAGACTACGAAGACGAGGACGGATTAAAGCGTTCTTGGCTTCAATATAAAATGGATATTGCATAAACGAGGTGAATTATTATGAGTGACACTCCCACAGGTTTAAGCGGAGAAGGCTATTTCGCCGAAGATAACACCGTTGTGGGGTTGATCGAAGAGTGGTCGGCCTCCATTTCGGTAGACGAGAACGAAATTACCGCCTTCAAGGAAGGTGGAGTAGAAGCCAGGGACTTTTTGCCCTCTCTTTATGATTGGACAGTTGACCTTTCGGGCTTTCTGTCTATGTCAGATACGGGGCAAGAAGATTTGTTCGACGCATTGAAGAACGGGTCTACTCTTACTGGCTACCTCCATGCTGACGAGACTGGCAATTACTACTACGGAGACTTCTTCCTTACCGGCGAAGACCTTTCCAATGCTGTCGACGGTATCGCAGATGTAAGTTACAGCGGGAGAGGGAAGGACAAGCTTAACAAAGTAACTAGCTCGTAAATATGATTGATCCCCATTAAGGAGGGGATAACTTGAAAATATTATTTGCGACCTCAACTAAGAGGCCGCTTAAAAACCCGAAGCACGGGTCAGAAAGACAACTTATAGGGCAAGCAAGGGCTCTCAATAACAGAGGCCACGAGATAGAAATAGATAATATAAACTGGAA
>CAZTJJ010000047.1:0-11506 GCA_964614065.1 uncultured Thermotogae bacterium | reverse complement strand
TGGGGCTTCCTCGGCTAATTTTGGTGAAATTATGAATCCTTCCCTGTTCAAAGAGGAATTATCAGGACGATTTGGCTGGAGGCTCGGTAAGACGGAATCCAGCACACGAAGACTTTACATAACGCCGGCGCCGGAGATATTTGACGAGCTCGTTCAATTCATATCTGAAGACAACCTGGCTCGCCTGGCTACCATTTCGTGCGTAGACCATAGGGATCACTTTGTTCTCCTTTACCATTTTGCCCTCGACGAGAGCGGCTTTATGGTCACTATCAAGTTACCTATTGAGAAAAACGGCGAACCTTCAACGGAAAGTTTAGCAGCTCGTAACCCTGCAGCAGAGTGGATAGAACGAGAGATCAGGGAGATGTTTGGGATTGATTTCGAAAACCATCCGGCAAAGAAGCGATTACTGAAAGCCGATTCTCTTGGAGATACTGACTTTCCATATAGAAAAGACTTCAAGTTAGAAGACCTGGAGGGTGACTGAGATGGCTACCACGATACCCGTCGGGCCGTATCATCCGTTACAGGAAGAACCCGAGCATTATCTGCTGACAGTTGACGAAGAAGAAGTATTGGATGTCGATGTTCAAATTGGGTACAACCATCGCGGAATTGAGAAATTATCAGAAAAGAAGACGTTCAACCAGATACCAATGCTAGTGGAGCGGGTTTGTGGCATATGTTCCCACTCTCACCCTTACGCCTACTGTCTTGCCGTGGAGGATTGCGGTGAAATAGATGTTCCGGAAAGGGCAAAATATATCAGGAGCCTGATTGGAGAACTTGAGCGAATTCATTCTCACCTTTTATGGGCGGGTTTGGCCGGACATTTCATCGGCTACGACACCGTCTTCATGTGGGCATGGAAGTACAGAGAGGACGTCCTGGACGTTCTCGAGCTTCTCACCGGAAATAGAAATGCCTATGCCATGTTGAAACCAGGTGGAATCCAAAGGGATATAAAGAAGGAACACCTGGAAGAAGCAAGGCCAACCTTAGAAAGACTAAAGGATAAATCAGAGATGTTATATGGGGCGGTGCTTGACGATCCTGTGCTCAAAGCGCGCTTACGGGGAGTGGGGATCTTGAGCAAAGAAGACGCTCGTGCCTACGGTGCGCTTGGCCCGACCGTCAGAGCCTCCGGGATACCGATCGATGTCAGGTCTGACTTTCCGTACGGAGCTTACGAAGATGTGGATTGGTCTGTTATTACACGCAATGAGGGAGATGTTTTCGCTCGGGTGGAGGTACGGCTTTTAGAAATCCTGGAATCAATCAAAATTATCGAACAAATTATTTCCACAATACCGGACACGGGGGCAATAGATTCGGAACCGGAAGAAATCCCACCTGGAGAGGGAATCGGAAATTACGAAGCTCCTCGAGGAGAGTGTTTTCATTATATTCAGAGTGATGGCACAAACCGACCGGTCCGTCATAAGATAAGGGCTCCAACTTTTATGAACTTTCCTACTTACAGAGCAACCTGTATTGGAGAAACCGTTGCGGATGCGACGATCATTCTTGCCTCTGTGGATCCCTGTTATAGTTGCACTGAACGAGCGATACAGCTGAAAGGCAGAAAAAAAATCGATCTACTTGAGTTGAGCCGCCAGAGAACAGCGGAGATCAAGAAAGAATACGAACAGGTGGAGAACCCACTGGAGGAGGTGCTCGATGAGTAACATCGGTATCTATGGATTAGCACTATTGTTTTTCCCTCTCGTTACTAGTCCTCTGGTGTGGCTAGCTGGAAAATTCGATGCCCGGATTAGGAATGCCCTCTCAGGAATTGTAACTCTTGGCGTATTTGGCTTCTCCCTATCCTTGTTCCCATTTGTCCAAACGGGAAGCCTGGGGCTCTTAAATAAGGAAGTGGGAGGAGTAGCAATTTCTTTTGGACTCACTCCCATCAACCTACTGATGGTCGCATTAATTTCTCTCCTCTGCTTTCTGGCCTCCATTTTCTCACCCAGATACCTGGAAAGGTATGAGGACAAGTTAAACCTCAATAAGTACTACAGCCTACTTCTGGGTTTCATGGGGGGGATGATTGGAGCAGTACTCGCAACGGAACTTTTCACAATGTTCATTTTCTGGGAATTAATGACTCTGGGAGCATATTTTCTTATTACTTTCGAAGACAGTTTGAGCTCCATTAAGGCCGGGAATAAATACTTTTTGATGAGTGAAGCAGGTGCTCTTCTGATACTTTCGGGAATTATACTGGTTTGGCTATCCGGGGGAACAACCCAATTATCTCTTCTGCAGGCCAGTATCTCGAATACACCAGCAATTAAGATTTCAACTTTAGCACTTTTTCTCATCGGCTTTGGCGTAAAGGGAGCCTTCTTTCCAATCCACTCCTGGCTACCGGACGCCCATCCCGAGGCACCATCTCCGATATCCGCGCTCTTATCCGGAATAATGATCAAAGTTGGTTTGTTTTGGATTCTGAGAATATTTTGGGAGATCTTCGGATTATCTCCAAGCTGGAGCAGCGCTTTATCCGTTATCGGAGCTTTCACAATTATCATTGGCGGACTTCTGGCAATTGTCCAAAGCGATATCAAAAAATTGATTGCCTACTCCAGCATATCGCAAGTGGGTTACATTTTGATTGGAGTGGGGATCGGAACCGGTCTGGGTGTGGCTGGTGGGATTATCCACTTAATAAACCATGCCCTGTTTAAAGGACTGCTTTTCTTCGGTGCAGGAATAGCCGTATATGCTACGGGGACTAGAAACATCGATAATATGGGGGGGCTAGGAAGGGAAATGCCGCTGGTATTTACCTCCGTATTAATCGGTGCTTTATCGCTTGCGGGCGTACCCCCGCTAAATGGCTTTTACTCAAAGTGGATCTTGTACCAGGCAGCCATAAGCTTTGACCGGAACTTTGCACCCTTTCTTCTCCTAGCTGCTTTACTTGGCAGCACGCTGTCTGTCATTTACATTTCAAAGTTCGTCTTCTCAGCGTTTTTTGGGACACACCAGAAAGAACTAAATCGATACCCCGGATGGGGGATGAAGATGGCAGTAGTATTACCGGCGCTTTTATGTATTGCTCTCGGCGTATACCCCCGACTTTTGTTGGATTCGGTTAGGCCAATAATCGGGAACATTCCACCGTTTCCTGGGACCTGGGTTGGGTACATGGCTGCAGCCTTTCTAGTGGGGGCAATAGCAATGGGCTTCGTTGTCTACTTTCTTTTGGATCTAAAGAGAAAGTCCACAAGAAAGACGGTTTTCATCGGTGGCGAAAGTCCTGAAACGATCGATGAGAAAAGGTACTTTCCTTACGTGTCACACATGAATTTCGAGATAAGTCCTTCCGAAATTTATAACAGCATCAAGAACTCGAAAATGGTTAACTGGTTCTACGTGGCAGAAGAGAGGCAATTTCTGGATCCCTACGTAGCTCTCGGCTGGGTGGGGAAAGCGGTTACTAAGGCATTTGGTCGGGCCCATAATGGGTTACTTTCTCGTTATTTAGTTTGGGTGTTCAGTGGTTTGATCGCAATTCTTTGGATTTTGACTACACAATAACGGGGTTGGTATAAGATGGTTCTTATTCAGGTCTTCTTGGTTTTTACCATCGTTGCAGCAGTCATCGCTGTTGAGGCTCCGTCCGCACTATCTTCGGTAATTTCTCTTGGTGCTGTAGGCTTTGGGTTAAGTATCGCTTTCCTGTGGCTAGCTGCACCGGACATCGCAATTACCCAGGTGGTCGTAGAAATCGTTACCCTGGTAATTCTCATCAGAGCTACGATCGGCAAAGGAGTGACCGAAATTCAGGGCAACGAAAGCAAACCAATGTTGATTGGTAGTCTAATTTTGTTCGGTCTTGGAGCTGCTTTTTTCGCCAATTATCTTAGCGTTTTTCCTGATTTTGGTAAATCCGCAATGGACATCTTTTCCAACGCCCCAAGCGAAGCTTACCTGCAGTTCGGGCTGGAAAAATCAGGCGGGACAAATATTGTAAATGATATCCTACTTGATTTTCGGGCCTATGACACCCTCGGAGAAGCAAGTGTACTGTTTGCAGCCATCTTGGGCGCAATTACCTTGCTTCAAAAGAGAGTTTTTTACGAAGAACACAAAGAAGGAGTCGAGTAAAGATGAAGGGCATGAGCAACATTGTGAAAACGGTTACTCGTTGGGTTGCACCTTTTATCGTGGCTTTTGGTATCTATATCGCGCTTACCGGTCATCTTACTCCCGGCGGAGGATTTCCCGGAGGCGTAATAATCGCGGGTTGTTTTGTCCTGATTACCTTGGCTTACGGAAAAGATAAAGTAGAGCAAGTATTGGGACTGAAAACCGCAGCCATTACGGATAGTCTTGCCGCTCTCTCGTTTCTAGGCATGGGTCTTCTAGGATGTGTTCTTGGGAAAGCTTTTCTCGGTAACTTCATTCAGTCCGGTTTCCCCGGGGAGGCCTTTGAGCTTCTGAGTGGCGGAAATATGCCGATTCTGAATCTGGCTATCAGTTTTAAGGTAGGGGGATCTCTATTCGTGGTTTTTGCTTTTCTCGCCTTGTTTAGGGTGATTGAGGAGGACTGAAAATGCTGACCTACTTACTTGCGTTCATTTTGTTCGCCGTTGGTCTGTACAGCGTTATAAACAAGCGTAATATCATAAAAATCATTATGGGTATTATCATCATGGAACACGCAGTGAACGCTTTCTTTATCCTTGTAGGATACAGAGCTGCTGGTAAAGCCCCGATTATGATCCAAAATACCTCTGTTAAAGAATTTGTTGGTTTCAGTGTTGATCCCTTGCCTCAGGCGCTCGTCATTACTTCCATAGTCATAAGCCTGGGCGTTGTAGCTTTGATGGTTACTCTGGCGGTGCGGATATATCAACATTACGGAACCTTTGATATTACCGAAATTCGCAACTTAAGGGGGTAATAAGGCATGCTCCCACTCTTTGTAGCTATTCCATTGGGCATTGGCTTCCTGTTACCATTGATCGAAGAGGTGAAGCGACGGACGAACTTTTTCGCCGCCGCCATGCTTATCGAGACGGGTTTGTTGCTTGCTCTGTCCTTGATCAAATTTGGTGATAAGAGTATTTACCGAATGAGCGGGTGGCCACCTCCAATAGGCATCAACTACGTTCTGGACGGACTGAGCTCGTTGATGCTGGTAGTAATTAGCGCTATTGCCTTTATCTCTACCCTGTTTGCTTTAACTTATATGAGAAAACATGAGAATCTCGGAAAATTCTATGGATTGTTTTCCCTAATGTTGGCTGGAATGTACGGAGTGGTACTTACAGGGGATATATTCAATATGTACGTGTATCTTGAGCTCGCCGCAATAAGCTCATACGTCCTTGTAGGGTTTAATCGGGGAAAAGAGGAAATTGAAGCCTCGTTTAAATACTTAATTATGGGTGCAGTGGGGTCGATCTTCATCTTGTTGGGAATCGCAATGTTGTATGGTTCCGTTGGTTCGCTTAACCTGGCTGACATTTCGGTAAGAATAGAAGAAATGACCAGTAAATCATTTCTTCTATTGAGTACCGCCTTGTTTATTGTAGGTTTTGGCCTGAAAGCTGCATTTATTCCTTTTCATTCCTGGCTACCGGACGCGCATTCCTCGGCACCAACGCCAATCTCTGCCATGTTATCGGGGGTTTTGATAAAAGTTCTCGGTATATACGCTCTTGCGCGGGTACTCTTTAACGGTTTAAACCTACCTAATCTAGCACCGCAAGTGTTGATCTGGATAGGTGCGGGATCAATGTTCATAGGGGGGATGGTAGCTCTTGGCCAGGAGGATCTAAAGCGGTTGCTTGCATATTCCAGCATTTCTCAGATGGGTTATATTACACTTGCACTGGGTATGGGGGGTGCCCTGATTTCTCAGGGTAAAACGGCAATAGCCACTCTGGCCATTATTGGCGGAATATTTCACCTCGTAAACCACGCGACCTATAAATCCCTACTATTCTTGTTTAGTGGCAGTGTTGAAAGGTTGTACGGGACCAGAAATATGTCCAAAATGGGAGGGCTCAGTCGTCTCAGTCCGGTTTCATATGCAGCGGGGACCGTGGGTACGCTTTCCATCTCCGGGATTCCACCGTTCAACGGTTTCTGGAGCAAGCTGGCTATCGTGATTGCCGCAATATGGGGTAAAATGTATCCCCTGGCTGGAATAATTCTTTTTACCAGCGTGATCACCCTAGCCTATTACCTAAAAGTGCAAAAAGAAATACTCTGGGGGGAAGTGGCTGAAAGAACCAGCCGTTCCAAAGATCTTTCCCCCGGTCTATATCTTCCCCTAATAATACTGGCAATTTGCTGTATAGGTCTTGGGCTTCTATATTTACCGGCATTCCGTGAAGTAGTATTAGAACCCGCCGCACTTGCGTTACAGCAAAGCTCGGAGTACACGAAATTGGTTCTTGGGCTTTAATACGGTGATAAAGATGGACGAAAAAAAGTCTGAATCGCGGATTTCTCGATATCTCTTTGTCTTCTCGTTAACCATGGCCATCTGGCTTTTGTTCACCTGGCCTTTTGGCCCAGTTGACTGGTCAATGATTGTTGCAGGAGCAATTGTTGCCCTGTTCTCGGGAGTTATTCTTGCGGATCTTTCCACTCAACATCCCGGTAGGGCGTTGAACCCCGTAAGGTATTTCTGGGCAGGTTGTTATGTCTTTGTCCTCGGATGGTGGGTAATGCTAGCCAATTTTGATGTAGCTTTTCGGGTTTTACATCCTGATGTTCCAATCGAACCAGGTATCGTAAAGGTTAAAACAGAACTGGAAAGCGATTCGGCGAGGGCGGCTCTGGCAAATTCAATTACTCTGACCCCGGGGACGATGACCGTAGATTTAACCGACCAAGGTTACCTCTACATTCACTGGATCAACGTGAGTTCTTCTGAAATGGAGGCGGCGACCCACGCGATCGTGGGGAGATTTGAATGGTTATTAGGGAGGATATTCGAATGATTGGGTTTGTACTCAGTCTATTGACCTTATCGGCTTTTCTCTGTCTATTTCGAATAGGTTCAGGCCCTACGCCAGCTGATCGCATGGTGGGAATAGACATTCTCGGGATTTTAGTCGTGGGTTTCTGTGCTCTGTTCGCCGTTATTACAGGCAGAGCCTTTTATCTAAATATCGCACTGGCCTGGGGGTTGCTCAGCTTTATTGGCACCACAGCTTTAGCAAAACATCTGGAGGGCAAGAAATTCGATGAGTGAACTAGCGGGAAAAGCGATCATTCTCATTGGTGCTTTGTTCAATCTCTTTGGCTGTATAGGTCTGATACGGCTCCCGGACGTTTATAATCGCCTTCAGGGAGCTACAAAGTGCGTGACACTAGGAACCTGTTCTATCCTGCTCGGTGTACTCATCAGCTCGGGAATTAACCCAATGGGGTTAAAATCCCTTGCTGCTATGTTGTTTATCGTCATTACTGCTCCCACGGCTGCCCATGCGCTTTCACGGGGAGCCCACAAGTCCGGAATTCCCCTCTGGGAAGGCAGCGTTGTAGACAAGTACGAGGAGGAAAGCTAATGAAAAAACCAAAAGTACGAGAACTCTCAGAAGCAGTTAAAGCGGTCTTTTCTCGCCGGTACACGTCGAACTTCCCGCAAGAGGAGGCAGACGTAGCATCTACTTTCCGCGGTGCACCTGAATACGATGCGGAGGGGTGTATCGGTTGTAAAGGATGTTTTAACGTCTGCCCTGCAGATGCTATTCATTCGGACGATTCAGTTGACGGTGAAACCGGGGAAAGAAAGCTTAGCGTTCATCTGGAGGAATGCATTTACTGTGGACAGTGTGAAAAATACTGCACGACAGGAGAAGGCATCAAACTTTCAAAAAGATTTGACCTCTCATTTACCGGAGAAGAAGAACCAACTTCAGAAGTAAGTAAGGACCTTCTAATCTGCGAGGCCTGTGGTGAAGTAATCGGTTCTAAGGACCACGTTCTCTGGCTATATAGCAAGTTAGGTAGCCTTGCCTACTCAAACCCCGGTATCTTTCTCGCTTATCTGGACAACTTAGGTCTCGTCCGCAGGGATAGATTAAACGAAAGACCCAGTCATAGACCTGACAGGGTTCGAATTCTTTGCCCTGAATGCAGAAGAGAGCTGACGGTTATCGAAGAAGGCAAAACGTAAGAGTTGGTGCCAGTTTCAGTATTGATGGTTTGTCTATTGAAAGAGCGGTAGTGAGATTAAGGGCTTCCAAAAAGCGATTGCGTTTGGAAATGTACACGCGGAAATACCTTGAAAGATGAGGGAGGAAATTGCAACAAGAAAAATTTACCGGAGGTTTCAACAAAACAAAGAGGAAAATTCCTAAAGAAACCATCGATCGCTTGCCACTTTATTTACGCTGCCTTCAGATTTTAATTGATGAAGGCAAACTCAAAGCTACTTCACAGATGATGTCAGACAAACTACATTTGAACCCACATCTGGTTAGAAAGGATCTTTCCCGTTTGGGGGGATTTGGAACTCAGGGCGTAGGTTATCCTGTAAAAAACCTAGCGAGCCAGCTGCGCTCAATTTTACAGGTTGATCAAAAGTGGGAAATTGCACTGGTCGGGGTTGGAAATATTGGCTCTGCCCTTTTGACGTACCAGGGTTTTGATAGAACCGCGTTCAATATTTCTCTTGCTTTTGACCAAGACACTGAGTTGATTGGAGAAGTGGCAAATGGCGTTAGGATCGAACACGTTTCAAAACTGACGGAGCGGGTTCAAGAGGAATCCATTAAACTGGGAATAATTGCTGTCCCGGCTACATCGGCCCAAAAGGTAGCTGATCGATTGGTAGATGGTGGGGTAAAAGGAATATTAAACTTCGCCCTTCCGCAAATTACGGTTCCGGAGGAGGTGACGCTGGCCCAGGTGTCTCTGATTAAGGAACTGGAAAAACTAAGTTTCTATTTATAACATGCCCGGCGAGATCTATTATCCACGTTTTGCCGGCATGACCGGCATGAAAAGTTAAAAAGACACCAAGGAGGAATAACCATGAAAACGAAACAATCAGTATATACTCCTCAAAAAGCAAGAATTATTGGAAAACGGAAGTTAGCCGAAGATACTGACTTGTTCGAATTTGAGATGGAAAACGGAAACAGATTGAACCACCAGCCCGGTCAATTTGTCGAATTGTCTATCCTCGGCGTAGGTGAAGCACCAATTTCGATTTCATCTTCACCCACTAGAGCAATTCCGACATTTGAACTCTGCGTAAGGGCAGTAGGAAACGTGACCAACGCTTTGCACAATTGTTCAATGGGTGCTGCAGTGGGCATAAGGGGCCCCTACGGAAACGGATTTCCGATCGAAAAACTAGAAGGTCAAGATCTTCTTTTTATCGCTGGCGGCCTGGGAATAGCCCCGTTAAGATCGTTGATTAACTACGTATTGGACGAAAGAGATAAGTTTAATGATATCCATATCCTTTATGGGTGTAAAAGACCCTGCCAGCAGCTTTTTAAAGAAGAAGTAGATCATTGGGCCCGCAGACAGGACATTTACCACAAATCGAGCGTAGATTATTGTCCGGAGAACGTGTGCTGGGATGGAAACATGGGGGTAATTACGGAACTAATTCCTGGCGTAGACATAGATATTGAGAAAACTTACGCCGTCGTCTGTGGCCCCCCGGTAATGTATAAATTTGTCCTGGAAGAGCTAGAAAAGAAGGGTCTGGCGCATGAGCAGATCTATATTTCACTCGAGAGGAAGATGAAATGTGGAGTCGGCAAGTGTGGCCACTGCCAGATAAATGGTGCTACTGATGTATTATACACCTGTCAGGAGGGCCCCGTCTTTAACTATGCACAGGTGGAGGGGTTTGAGGAGGCTATATAATCAAACCAAGAGGATGAGAGAAGCCCGTCCTTCAAGCATGGTAGTTAGAGCCCGCTTGAATGATTGGAAGCCCTTTTAGGTATGCTGGTTAAGTGACCAGCGAGGATAAGGCGTAAGACAATTTATATAGTTCATGAAGACTGGTCCTAGAAATCTCTCCTTGCTTCAGAATCTTGCTTGAATATCCCCCATCGAGAGAACTATATCTTGGCTACTCTTTTCACATGCTCTATAATAATATCATTCCAGGTCGGCCTTCTTGAGGTGAACATTTTGTATCCCAAAGTGGTACTTGATCTATCAAAAATAGAAGAGAATGCTCGACGTGTATCGGAGAGATGCCTAAATAAAGGAATTACGGTTGTTGGCGTAACGAAAGTTACCACCGGTGACCCCAAGATTGCCACTTCTATGCTTCAGGGCGGGATTGAAATCTTAGGTGATTCTAGGGTTAGGAACTTAGCCCGATTAGAGCCCCTTGATGTGCCACTTATGCTACTGCGAATTCCAATGTTGAGCGAAATTTCACGTGTTGTAAGACACTCGGATATCAGTTTGAATACCGAGCTACAAGTCCTCAAAGCTCTTGCAAAAGAGGCTCGTAGACAGAGTAAAAACCACCACGTGGTATTAATGATAGACGTCGGCGATAGGCGTGAGGGCATTATGCCCGATGAGTTGCTACCGTTAATCATGGAGGCACGGAAGCTCGAATCTTTAACGATCACTGGCTTAGGAACAAATGTGGGTTGCTTCGGCGGGGTTCTACCTACGGAAAAGAACACCGAACTATTAGTAGAACTAGCTGATCGGGCGGAAAAAAAGTTGGGATTGCATCTCACCACTTTATCAGGAGGGAGTACAGTCACATTAACCCTCCTTGAAGACAAATCTCTTCCAGCTGGAATAAACCAATTGAGAATAGGGGAAGGAATAATTCTTGGAACCGATGTCACTTCTAACCGCGCTATTTCCTGGCTTGGACAGGATACAGTCGAAATTGTCGGAGAAGTGGTGGAACTCAAAAGAAAGCCCTCCCAGCCCTCAGGCCCAAGAGGTAGAGATGCCTTCGGTCGAAAACGTGGTTTTAGAGATCGTGGCGATACACTAAGAGCAATTCTAGCTATGGGTAAACAGGATATCGAACCATCAGGTCTCACTCCCTTAGAAAAGGGGATTGAAGTGCTGGGGGCAAGCAGTGATCACACCGTGCTTGAAGTGGAAGAAAATGTATCGCTAGAAGTGGGTGATACGGTCCGGTTTCGACCTGATTACAAAACTCTCCTTCGGACAATGACCTCTGAATACGTTGATAAGGAATATTTCCCTTAGCGTTCCTAGTATTCCTACCATCTTTCACACAACTACCGGTGTTGAAGTTAGGAGTTGGATGTAAGTGTCCAATTGTGTACTGTGTCTTACCATTTTGGAAAACGATAACTGAAATGCTGGCTACTTAACACTATTGGCAGAGAAAGAGCATCAATCAATACAGGAGAACTACAACGCTTGGATTTTCCAAAAACAAGCTGTTATGATGATTATATTAGAATGTGTGAAGTAGAGTAAATCTATATCCCTTACTTATTCAGAAATTGTTGATCTCATCAAAATTGTTAAGTCCAAAAATCCTTGCAAT
>CAZTJJ010000046.1:0-11569 GCA_964614065.1 uncultured Thermotogae bacterium | reverse complement strand
TGAAGTTAACTTAATGCCCAAGCGGAGGGTCGCCACGCCCCAGAACCACGAACTCAGCCCCCGTTTTCTCTAGTCTGCCTCTTTGAAACTATCGCAAAAACCTCTACAATATATCCAACCATTATTCGGACGTGAAACCCAGAATATAATTCACCAATGCTTGATTAATTTGTAGGAAACCGTATATACTAGAAGGACAAGCTAGGAGTGGTCAAAGTGAGTGGTTCAAATCCCGTGCCAAAAATGAAGAAAAAGATGGAACAAGCAGTCCATGCTTTGCACGAAGAGCTCAACAAAATTCATATAGGGCAGGCAAACCCGGCCATGATAGAGGACTTGAAAGTTGACTATTATGGGACTAACACACCACTAAATCAAATAGCGAACCTATCAGCTCCGGATAGCAGCCTGCTGGTAGTCCAGCCTTACGATAGTAGCCAGATTAACTCTATTGAAAAAGCTCTGCTGGAAGCAGATTTAGGGCTAAACCCAAACAACGATGGAGAAATCATAAGGATTCCCGTCCCAAAGCTCTCAGGTGAAAGACGTGAGGAACTAGTAGAATTAATCGAGGAGAAAAGCGAGGAGACAAAAGTGAGCCTGCGTAACATTCGCAGGGAAACAAACAAGAAAATCGACTCGCTTGAAGACGAAGGGGAAATAACTGAAGACGACAGTTACATGTTGAAGGACGATGTGGACGAAGTAATCTCCGCCATGACTGATAGAATTGACAATTTAGTGGAAAAAAAGGAATCTGAAGTTCGAACCGTTTAACCTGCAATCGTGAGGCATTAATTAATCGAGTACTTGAAAGTGTATCCACTTAAGAGCCTTATAGTCGCTGGACTCGTGATTGGAGAGATTTTATTTTTTGTGCTCGACAGCAGTTACGCCTTTGGGTTATGGTTGGGGCTGATAATATCGATTATCGTGAGTTATGCTGCCGTGAGCCAAACGGTAAAGTACCTTGAAGTTGAAAACGACGATGATAAGATTTCTTGGAAAGTCGGTTCATTCGCAATGTTTAGATTTCTGCTTTATGGCGCAGCTTTAGTAATTTCCGCCTTAACCAGCAGATTGAATTTTTTTGCCACTGCTGGAGGCTTGGTTCTACCTACAGCCGCTCTGCAAATTAACGCCATTCTCAACGGGCAAAAATTCGGAGGAAACGATGCTTGAACATCTTGGAGAGAAATTAGTTTTCAAGTTTGGAGAGTCCAACGTACTGGGGCTGGACATCACCACGTTGATTATGTCCTGGGCTGTAATGGCCCTGATCATCGCTTTCGCATGGTGGTTGAGAAGAGGCCTTGATCAGGATCTTGAAGACAAACCATCGGGAAGACTGGTAATACTAGAATGGATCATGGATCTACTAGATGAACAATTTACCAACGCGTTCGAAAACGACACAATCAAAGTAGAGCTCTACTCATTCATCTCAACATTATTTATCTTTATTACTGTTTCAAACTGGATCTCAATTGTTCCCGGTTTCACCTCACCTACTCAGGACTTCAACATTCCCCTTAGTTTCGCTCTACTTGTATTCCTCATGTCCCATTATTATGGTATGAGGATAAATGGCACTGGTAAATATATAAAATCTTTTGGTAAACCCTACGTCTTTATGGCACCTATAAACCTGATCTCGGAAGTAGCAAAACCGCTATCGCACTCTTTCAGGCTTTTCGGTAACGTATTTGGAGGTGCGGTATTGATTACAGTTCTAACTGCAAAACTTATTCCAATCCTACTTCCAGCATTTTTTCAAGGCTTTTACGGACTATTCATAGGGGCGATACAGGCATTGGTTTTCGCTTTATTAGCCGTATCATATATAAACGTAGCTGTAGAAGGATAAATTAATTCAATATAAACTCAGGAGGTATGTTTTATGGAATTATCAGCCGGTATTGTTACAGCAGCTAAATATTTAGCAGCTGGCTTCGCGATGGGGGTTGGGTCAATCGGAGCAGCTTATGGTGAAGGACAAGTCGCTTCGCACGCCTTAGACGGCATGGCAAGGCAACCGGAAATGGAACCTGTTTTGTTGAGAACCATGATTATTGGTCAGGCAATCACAGAGTCTACCGGTATTTATTCTCTCATCGTAGCGATTATGCTACTAATGGTGGTATAAACCGGGGTGAACCATGGGACTGGAATGGCAAAAGATAATCCAAAGTTTAAACTTCACCATCGTCGCAAACTGGATCAATTTCGGGATCCTTGTGGCCGTTCTGTCCTGGCTACTTTACAGAC
The DNA here is from genome assembly GCA_964614065.1 of uncultured Thermotogae bacterium. GTDB lineage: Bacteria > Bipolaricaulota > Bipolaricaulia > M55B111 > M55B111 > M55B111. Next base: position 9,301 of record CAZTJJ010000046.1, on the reverse strand, counting down.
CTGCAAAGGAGTTTATCCAGGAAAGGCAAAAGAAGATAAAGTCGAGGATAAATAATGCCAAAGAAAGGGAACAATCTGCCCAGGAACTAAAACAAGAACGCATCAATAAACTCAAATCCGCGAAAGAAAGACGAAGGGAGATCATCGAAGAAGCAGGGCGGGAGGCTGAAGAAATAGTGAAAAAAGGCCGGGTAGAAGCCAAAGAAAAAGCTTCGAGAATAATTGAACAGGCAAAAAAGGAAGCCGAGCAAGAGAAAGTGAGAATTAAGCAAGAACTGGAGAAACAATACGTAGATGTGTCCTTGCTGGGAGCTGAGAAAATACTTCAACGCGAGGTAAATGAGGAAGACCAACGTAAATTCCTTGATTCTTTGTTCGATGAGATTAAGCAGGAAGAATTAGATTTGTAATGAAATCAACCGAACTGGCGGACAAGTACGCCGAAGCCCTGTACGAGGTTGGTAAAGAGGAAGAATCTCTTGATAAATTTATCAACGATCTTGACGCTGTAGCTGATGCGGTAAGTGTCAACGAATTCTTACCTCAGTTTCTTGACCATCCGCTGGTCCCAGATAGGGCCAAAAGTACCCTCCTCGAGAGCATTTTTGGTGGCAAAGTATCTCCAAGAATTCTGAACTTCTTAAAGATACTTGTAAGAAAAAACAGGGAAAGTTACTTACAGTTAATATGCGAACGACTCCATAAAATAAGAAGGGACAAAGAGGATGTTTTGGAAGTTCAGGTTACCGTCCCGCCAAAATTCGATGTCGAAGGGCTTGAAAACGATATAAGGGCAAGATTGTCACATATTACAGACAGGCAGGTGGCAGTAACCAAAATCGATAGACAAGAAGGTTTGATCGGGGGCGCAAAGCTAGCCATCGGCGAGAAAGTCATCGACGGTTCGGTGAAAGCACAAATAGAAGAGCTAAGGGATTTTGTTTTAGGAGGAGAACAAGATGGTCGAAATTAAAAGTGATGAGATAACTGGATTGATAAAAGAACAAATCAAAAACTATGATTACTCCCTTTCCATGGAAGAAGAAGGTGTAGTCGTCGAATCCGGAGACGGGATTGCTCGAATTTTCGGCCTTGAAAACGTTATGTCAATGGAAATCGTTGAATTTCCAAACGGTATTCATGGCCTGGCAATGAATCTAGAAGAGGACAACGTAGGAGCAATAGTTTTCGGTAAGAGCGAAAAAATAAAAGAAGGAGACAAGGTAGAAAGAACGGGGCACATTTTGGAAACCAACGTCGGACCAGAACTACTCGGTCGGGTGGTAACTCCACTTGGGGAACCTCGTGACGGCAAGGGTTCAATTGAAACCGGCCACACCCGAGAAATAGATATTAAAGCCCCGGGTGTAGTAAAAAGAAAGCCTGTCGAGATCCCTCTCCAAACCGGGTACAAGTCGATTGACGCGCTGACCCCGATTGGACGGGGACAGAGAGAGCTAATAATTGGAGACAGGAGAACGGGCAAATCCGCAATCGCAATTGACACAATCATCAATCAAAAAGATAGCGACGTAAACTGTTTTTATGTAGCAATCGGCCAGAAGACTTCCAGGATAGCGAAGTTAGTAGACACCTTACGAAACCACGGAGCATTAGAATATACAACGATTATTACCGCAAACGCTGAAGATCCTACACCGATGCAATACATTGCCCCGTACGCTGGGGCTGCCATGGCAGAACATTATATGTACCAGGGCGAGGATGCATTTATCGTCTATGACGACTTATCCAAACACGCTGTGGCCTACCGAGAGATATCCTTGCTACTGCGCCGACCTCCAGGGAGAGAAGCATATCCAGGGGACATATTTTACACCCATTCTCGCCTGTTAGAGCGGGCAGCAAAACTTAACGACAGTATGGGTGGCGGTTCCATGACAGCTTTTCCCATCGTAGAGACCAAGGCAGGTGATATATCGACCTACATCCCGACCAACGTGATTTCTATCACCGATGGGCAGATCTATCTGGAAAGCGAATTATTCAACCAGGGATTTAGACCGTCAATAAACGTGGGGGATTCGGTCTCTCGAGTTGGTGGTGCAGCTCAGAATGATGCCATGCAGAAGATCGCCGGTGAACTTCGTCTAGAAATGGCTCAGTACCGCGATTTGGAGGCATTTGCGGAATTTGCTTCCGAACTTGATGAAGAATCTCGCGCTCAGCTAGCGCGAGGGGAGCGGGTGATGGAGATGCTGAAACAGGACCAATACCAACCGATGCCTGTCGAAAAACAGGCCGTCTCCCTTTACGCTGGAGTCAACGGCCACCTGGACGACCTGAAAGTTGACCAGGTAAAAGAATACGAAAAAGAACTTCATAACCATTTCGAGACATACAACGAAGAGATCTTAATCGACCTCAAAGAACAAGCTGAATTGACTGAAGAAATTGAGGAAGAACTAAAAATGGCCCTATGCGAGTTCGACCAATCATTCAAGGGTGAAACCGATGCCGAAGGCGCGGGAAGTCAAGAATAGAATAGCGAACATAAAAGACATCAGGCAAATTACTAAAGCCATGAACGCTATTGCTATGGCCAAGGTTACAAAACTGAAGAAACAACTCACTCAAGCAAGGCCGTATTACGAATCGCTAGAGGAAAAGAAACAGATATTACTAAAGAATTCTTCGGATAACCATCACCCGCTGACAGAAACCAGTGACGGAGATACAATTGGTTTAATATCCTTCAATTCTGACCGCGGACTGGCAGGAAATTACTCAATTGACATAAACAGAGCAACAAGAGATTTCATACTATCGGAAAAAGAAAAAAAACAGGTAGTTCTTTTCGCCGGCGGGGAAAAGGGAGCATATTACTTCAGATCCTGGAAAGAACTAGAGGAAACGTGGACACATTTTTACGAGAATCCTCAGTTTCACCATGCAGAGAGAATCGCTTTGGATCTCAGAAACAGGTTCATCCGGGACGAGATGAAAGAACTGTGGGCAATATATATGAAGCACCACTCAGATTTTAACCAGGAGTTAATCGTGGAGAGAATCCTACCTATAACTCCGCAAGACAATGAGCCCAGTGAATCAGACAACCTAAATCCATCAAACGATTCCCAAGCACTCCCCGAAGAATACTTGTTTGAGCCGAAGAAACAAGACATAACGGATAATTTCTTGCGCACCTCATTTGCCGAAAAAATTTATTGGATTCTATTAAATACAAAAACGAGCGAGCACGCGATACGCCGAAGATCGATGAGAGACGCAACGGACAACGCCAATGAACTAATCGACGAACTGACGCTCACCTATAACAAGGCCCGTCAGCAGCAGATTACGCGGGAGATCGCCGATATCATTGGTGGAGCAGAGGCCCTGCGAGAAGAAGAGTAACACATCGAGGTGAACTATGGAAAACAAATACGAGAGCACAGGAACTATAACTGAGATAAAGAGCGCAGTTGTGGACGCCCGGTTCGCGACCGAAGAGGGAGTACCACCAGTCAACAATGCGCTTGTGGTTGAAAGAGAAGGAAAAGATTTGATATTGGAAGTTGCAAAGCACCTTGGAGACGAGAAAGTAAGAGCAATTGCTATGGATTCCACCGATGGTTTGCGCCGTGGAGATTCTATCTACGATACTGGTTCGGCAATAACAGTTCCCGTCGGTAAAAACACTCTGGGTAGAATGTTTGATTTAACAGGCAACCCCATCGACGAGATGGACCCACCGGATACGGAAAAAGAATACTCAATCCACCGTCCTGCTCCCAACCTCATAGATCAATCCACCGAGGACGAAGTTTTCGAAACCGGGATTAAGGTAATAGACCTTCTAGCACCATTTCCAAGAGGCGGAAAAATAGGACTATTTGGCGGTGCCGGCGTTGGTAAAACAGTCTTAATTATGGAACTTATTCGATCCATCGGTTATGAACACGAGGGATATTCGGTCTTCTCCGGCGTAGGTGAACGAACGAGAGAAGGAAATGATTTGTGGCTGGAAATGAAAGAATCGGGAGTATTGGACAATACAGCGTTGGTTTACGGTCAGATGAACGAACCGCCGGGAGCCAGGTTAAGAGTAGGACTATCGGGCGTAACGCTTGCAGAATACTTTAGAGACGAAGAAAATACCGACGTCCTCTTGTTCATCGACAACATTTTCCGCTTTGCTCAGGCCGGATCTGAGGTTTCAGCTCTTCTTGGACGTATGCCATCGGAAGTGGGCTATCAGCCAACACTTTCAACTGAAATGAGTGAGTTACAAGAGAGAATCACTTCGACAAAAAAGGGTTCCATTACCTCAGTTCAGGCCATATACGTGCCTGCAGACGATTTAACTGACCCTGCCCCAGCAACCGTATTCTCGCACCTGGACGCGACAGTTACCCTATCCAGATCGCTATCAGAGAAAGGTCTTTATCCGGCCGTAGATCCTCTAGACTCGGACTCGTCCATGCTTGATCCACACCTAATACCCCAGAGACACTACGGGGTAGCTCAACGAGTTTTGCAAGTTCTCCAACGTTTCGAAGATCTACAGGACATTATAGCTATCATGGGTATGGACGAATTATCCGAAGAAGACAAGGTTACCGTGCAGCGGGCCAGAAAGATCCAGAGGTTCTTGAGTCAGCCGTTCTCGGTCGCTTCCCAATTTACCGGTAGAGAAGGAAAATACGTCGAGCTGGAAGATACCATCGAAGGTTTCGAAGCAATCATAAACGGAGAAATGGATGACGTTCCCGAGCAGGCATTTTACATGCAGGGAACGCTAGAAGACGTCCAGAAATCAAGAGAAGAACAGGAATAGTTAAATTTCCCGGAACCGCGTCCGGGGAATTATCAGCAAATGGTTCTCTGAATCCAAACAAGCATGGAGATTCACCATTCTATTGATGAATTAAATATCTATAAGCTGCCAACGCGGCTTTTGCCCCCTCACCAGCGGCAATAACAATTTGTTTTTCGGGAACATTCGTCACGTCACCAGCTGCAAACAAACCGTCAACGTTCGTTCTACTGCCGCAGTCCACTATTATTTCGCCTGCCTGGTTTGTTTCCACCAGATCCTCGACTACCAAAGAGTTAGGAATTAAACCGATCTCCACGAATATCCCTTCAACCTCGATCTTTTTTTTCTCGCCAGATTCTTTATCCTTGATTGTCAAACCCTCAACCATTCCATCACCAAAGACCTCCAATATTTCATGCCCGTAATATTGTTCCAGTTGTAAAGTGTCCAAGTGTTCGGAATTTTCTACATGTCTTTGTAGAACGGGGTCAGCAATTGGTTCAGGCGCGATGTCCACGTTAACTATTCTGTCGGCAATGGGTAGCATATCGATGATACCCTCGAAGGCGGAATTCCCTCCACCAATTATGGCCACGTCCGCGTCCGCAAATAACGGTCCATCGCAGGTAGTGCAATAGCTCAATCCCTTACTGGCTAACTCTTCCTCTCCAGGTACGTTTAATTTACGCCACTTAGCCCCTGTCGCCACTACAACGGTCTTAGCCTGGATAGTTCCATGTTTCTTTGTATCCAGCTCAAAAAGCTGATCGGCTTTATTAATCCTCTTGACCTCATCTTCCAGTTTCTCTGCATCGTACTTATCCACGTGCTTTCTAAACTTCTTCACTAGCTCAAACGCTCCGATATCTTGAACTCCAAGATAATTATCTATCTCACTTGAATACAAAAGTTGTCCACCTTCTTCTTTAGCCACCATTATCGCTTCAAGCTCTTTCCTCCGTGCATATAAAGTTGCTGAGTGAGCCGCGGGTCCACCACCAACTACGGCCAAATCATATATTTTATCGGTCATATCTTCTTCACTCCCTTTATAAACTAATCACTGAAAAAAAACGAAACATAAATCTTTTATGCTTGAGATCAATACTGACAACAGCCCGAAAACAAATTGCCAGGATTTTCAAGTTATATGCAAATCTGCTCTGCTTTGGTATGATATATTGCCTTAGTAGGGTTATAATAATGTAGAAGTGAACTTACTTCAATAGTGTTAAAACTCCTTAATACCTGGATTGAGCCGTTCTTACACGTTTATTGGGTAATTTAGGTTAGCCATAGGTTCAATTTGAGGATAGGGAGTTGGTGCAGCACCGAGTTTAATATGTACGTAGTCTATGAGATTTATCTACAAGCTAAGACCTAGCACGAAGTTTCGATCGATCTTCGTTTGTCAATATTCAACTAGGTGCTGTGTTTACCGTCGCCAGAGGAAGTTAAATTACGTGAGTTAGTGATAACCCAGCAAGTCAATTACCCCGCACCAAGGTGCGGGGCTTGAAAAAAACAAATTTGACTACGTACTTTGTTCTTTTACAAAAGAAGACCCAGCACTCAAATGAGATGTGCAACTTGGCTCAAGTACTTTATGTTAGTTCCAAGATCGTCCAGCGAATAGGTAAAATTAACGTATTCCTAGTCCAAGTAGCTTTCCTCATTTGAGTGCTGGAGGGCTTCCTCGGCAATTTTTGGTGAAGAAATATCATTTACTATAGGATAATGAAGTTAGTTTGTACACTTAACTAAAACTTGGTTGGGCGAGAGGAAATCGCACAACTTAGGTAATACCAAATCACTTAATTCGTTCGGAGGTGAAGCTCATTGGGTCTTTCCCCATCTGATATCTCAAAAGGAATGACGGTCAAGTACGAGGACGAACTATTTCGAATCGTGCAATACGAACACTCAAAAAGAGGAAGAGGAGACGCGTTCGCTAGGATTAAACTTAAATCTCTCAACACGGGAAAAGTATTCCAAAAAACAGTCAAGGGGAACGAGAACATCGAAAAAGCTTACCTGGAGAAACGAGACCTCTCCTTCCTCTATAGCTCCGGCGATAGTTATCACTTCATGGACGAATCCGACTATTCCCAATTTGAGATTCTTGAAGACAAATTGGGAGATAAAGTAAAATACTTAAAAGACAACTTGGAAGTAAAGGGTTTATTCCACGAGGGCAAGCTCATCTCTATTGATTTACCGACCTTCGTCAACCTGGAGATCAAGAATACGAAGCCCGGCGTTAAAGGTAATACAGTTTCCGGCGGAGAGAAGCCGGCAACTCTTGAAACTGGTTTAGAGATACAGGTTCCACTTTTTGTAGAGGAAGGTACCACGATAAAAGTGGATACGCGTTCAGGTGAATATGTGGAAAAGGTTTGAACTGCGAGTGGATTTTCAACAAAGTCTAACCGTCAACCCCAAGCAAAGGAGGATCATATGGTAGAAGAATACAGGTCAAACATGGGGCTTGGAGAAATTGAAATATCTAAAGACGTAATTACGTCAATAGCAGCTGTCGCTGCCTCAGAAATCGAGGGTCTAGTTGAAACAGAAGGTCAATCTGGTCTTTCCGCAGTTTTCAAGCGCAGTAGTGACCAAATCGTTGAAACCGAACTAGAAAACGGCCATGTCAAAATAAATGTAAACATCGCCGTACAGTACGGTTATCCTGTCCACGAAACTGCCGAACAAGTTCAAGAAAAGGTAAAAAACGACGTTGAGGAAATGACTGGGCTGTCGGTTAGCGAAGTGAACGTAAATGTAGCTGCCTTAATGTTTGAAGGAGAAGAAGAATTCGAACAACTCGAGGAGTAACAAATATGTACAACGTTAAAAACAAGTTCTTATTATTTTTCTACTTATGTCTGGCACTAATATGGATCCTTGTATCCGCAGGTTTTGTCGCCTATGCGTTTGGGTTTTTTAGTAACTACGAAATAGGATCTTTTCTCCATAGCAAAATCGGAACATTCCTATTTTACGGGATGGGTAGTATATCCGCCTTGGTCGGCTTATACTTCCTCCGAAGCTTTATCGTAGGATACCGACGGAGCAAATCTTTTGTTCAGGAGAGTGAATTTGGAGATATTCAAATTTCAAGTTATGCGGTAAAAGAACTCATCTACGAAATACTAAAAAACGAATTAGGACTCCCATCATTCAAAACGAACCTGGCTCAAACAACCGATGGAATACACATTTCCGTAAAGGCTAAGGTCGAGTCAAAATCTGATATCGGCCACCTAGGCAGTGAAGTCCAAAACGTATTACGGCAAAAGATCAACGAGAGAACGGGCTTGACAGTTGGTAGAGTCGATTTCTACACGCAGGGAGTAAAAAGCGAAGAAGAACCTGAAGAAGATACGGAAAACGAGGAAACTGAATCCTCTGTAAATGTTGCTACCCATGAAGAGACTCAATTAGAGGGAGATAACGATGAAGATTAGTTCGCGAGTTATTGGAACGGTTGTTGGTTTTGTCTGTGCCCTGCTTTTGATATTCCTTAATTGGAAGCTCGTCTTGCTCATTCTAGGGCTTAGTTTCGTCGGTTATCTAATTGGAATGTACATTGAAGCCGGCCATCAAGTTAAGGCAAAACTGAGAGAGTTGTTTTCGTTATTCTTTGAATGAGCCGTAATGCAACGACGGGAAGCCAGGGCAGAAATATTAAAAGCCCTGTACAAAGCAGAATTTACCTCAAAAAATCACGATCACGATCACGATCCCTACCTTGAAAACGATCTTGGTGATCAAAAAGATTTCATAGAGAAAATATTTTACGGCACGTTAGACAAACAGGAAGAAGTCGACGAAATGATTAGCTCCTTCACAAAGGGTTGGAAAGTAGAAAGATTAGCAGTCATTGACCGGAATGTTTTGCGCATGGCAATTTACGAACTCATATTTTACGGGGAAACCCCGGTCGAAATAGTCATAAACGAAGCAATCGAGCTCTCGAAAAAATACGGTACAGAAAACGCCCCCAAATTTGTCAACGGCATTCTGGACAAGCTGTGGAAAAAATACAGCAATAGCGAGTAACGCACTTTGGGAACTGCTTTAAGGCATCCCCCTCACCTATCCTCTCCCGCCGGGGGAGAGGAAATGCGTAGAGTAACTACGGAACAAATGTTACTGACTATCGATTTATTTGAGAACGCGGGCACGGTGACCCGCTCTGCTAGAGTTACTTGCAGCTCGGTTGACTCCGGCCGGGCATTACTCATTATCGATAGGCGGCCCTTTCTAGGGTCGCTGTTGTGTGAGGTATAAGTGTTCCCATTTTTTCTTTGGTATATGTAAGGTATTTAGGACCAAAGATAAATATTCAACACTTCGAATTTGGTAAACATCAGGGATAGAATCCCTGACTATCGTATGTAGTATAATTGAACCCCAGCAGCATGAGCTCCCATGCTCATGCGGTATTTGCACGCACACCACCGGCGCGCCCGGGCGTCGTTTACAAACCAATAATCCACGTACCGCCACCCAAAT
>CAZTJJ010000045.1:0-12071 GCA_964614065.1 uncultured Thermotogae bacterium | reverse complement strand
CTTCCTCACGGCTAATCATTTTATCTCACCTGCTGTTATATTTAGTAGAGTAATTGACTCCAGTTTTCTATTTAAAGCTAAGGGGGTTACAGGATCAATACAACCCGAGTACTAAAAATATGCTATATATTTGTCGTGGGTATATCAAGCCGATTTATTTGTCGAGCATCCTTCTCGACACTTAATGAGTCAATAGAACAAACAAAGAGAAGAGCGTACATGGCGTATTTCGACCCCAACAGGTCACTAAGGCAATGAGTACCTTCACAGAGGAAATATCAGGCCATGGGCTTTACCCTCGCCCCATCACTTGAATTCACAACGAAGCATTTCGGAGTGATATTGAACTCGTTCTCAAACGCAAATGTAGCCTGTTGAATGTAATCCTCAACTTTACCCTCAGGCACCAAATTAATGATGGCGCCTCCAAATCCGCCGCCAGTCATTCTCGCACCGGGTACAGGATAGTCTCTCGCAAAATCTACAAGGAAGTCTAATTCTTTTGAACTCACCTCATATAAATTCTTTAGACTTCGATGGGATTCGTAAAACAACTCGCCGACTTTCTCGATTTTTCCCTGAGTTAAAAAATCCGCAACACCGATCACGCGTTGATTTTCGTTGACGACATGAGAAACTCTATCGAACAACCTACCCTCCAATACGCTTCTCAAAAACGATAGCTGCTCTGTGCTTATCTGGCTAAGGGCAGTCAGCTGCTCTGGGAGAAAATCGTTCCCGTTAATTACTTCGAGTGCCTGCTCGCACTCACTCCGCCTAACGTTATACTGATTATTTTCGTGTTCGTGGGACACAGTAGTATCAATAACCACCAACTGAAAATCGTCCAGCTCTAACTCTATAACCTCGTGAACAAGCTCCTTTGTATTTAAAAGCAACGCCTTTCCCGCTAGACCGTGATAAGAGATATATTGGTCCATAATTCCCGTGTGGGCGCCCACGAAGTTATTCTCCGCACTTTGACATAATCTGATTAGCTGGAGATCAACCAAACCTAAATCAAACATGTCATTAAACGCATTGGCAACGGCTATTTCCAAGGCGGCCGAGCTTGACAAACCACTTCCCACAGGGACCTCCGAATCTATCAATAAGTCGAAGCCACGAAATTGCTTCCCCCTCTCCCTTATTTCAACCATTATTCCCTGTACGTAATCTGTCCATGTATTGCTTGGATGATCGAGATCATTCAGGTCCATAGTAGCTAATTGATCAAAACTCGTGGAGTACACACAACCGATATCATTCGCAGTTTCCCTCATGCAAACACACGTATCCATGTCGATGGCAATCGGTAAAACCAGTCCCCCGTTGTAATCGGTGTGTTCTCCAATAAGATTCACTCTACCCGGAGCTCTATAAACGTCTCCCTCAGGAACTCCTCCAAAAACCTCCTGAAATTGGTCAAACAAACGCTCTTTTCTCATGCTAGTGTGATGTTGACTCCTTCGCGGACATCAAATCCCTTGCCATCTTCTCCGGAGAGAGAGAAGAAATAAAGGTTCCCATGCCAGTCTCCACACCTGCTCGATACTTGATCTTGTCTTCAGCACGCCGGAGAGAATAAAACTCCAAGTGAAAGTGAAAATAGGGATAATCTCCGCCATCAACAGGTGCCTGATGAAAAGCCATTATGTATGGAAATTCCTCAATATCAAATAGTCCTTCGTACTTGGCTAAGATGCTTTTTATGCCCCTCGCAAGCGACAGGGCTTCGCCTTTTTGTAACTTCGTGATGTCCGAAAAGTGCCGTTTTGGGTATAAGTGCACCTCGTAAGGCAAACGAGCGAAAAAGGGAACAAAAGCAACAAAATTATCATCTTCCCAAATCACTCTCTTCCCGCTATCACGCTCCTTCTGGACAACCCGACAAAAAATACAACTACCGCTTCGTTCGTAGTGGCGTCTAGCACTGTTCAGAGTTTGTTGAGCCTTGGGGGGTATGAAGGGGAACGCATATAACTGACCATGTGGATGAGCTAAGGTGACGCCGATTTCTTTTCCTCGATTTTCGAAGATGTAAATATAGTCGACGAACTCCTCCTCTGATAGGTCTTCAAACCGATCTGACCACACGTAGACCAGGTCCACAAACCGGTTCACATCAATGTCAGCAGGTTTAACTTCGTGAGACGCGGTGTAGAGCAACACCTCACAAACGCCTTTATTGGGTTTCACTCTGTAAAACTGGTCATCCGCAACGGTTGGCTCTTCTGGTTCACGTCTTAAAGACGGAAACCTATTCTCAAATGAGACAATATAGAAGTCCTTTTCTGGTATTTCCAGAACCCCGGGACACAATGGGCAACTGTCTTCGGGTAAAACAGGCCGGTCCTGGCGTTCGTCAGCCACTATGTTCCACTCTTCTAAAATTGGATTCCAGCGGAGTTCAGCCATCGCTATTATCCTTCTCCTTGTTCATGCGTCGATAGTAATAAACATATCTACCATCATCCTTTCTCTTCTTTGTTCTTTCCAAATTTCCAATCCTATCGACGCTTACAATCTCTTCCATTCAACACACCTCATAGTTCACCCGATCTAGTTAATGACTCAAATAACTAGCCATAACCATTGGGCTCAGAACTTACTTAGCATTGTAAATTTCCACTCGCTTCGATCACCAAAGATCAATGCTCGAGAACCTTCACAGCTAGTTTTTCTTTCTTAAAAGAAACCCGATTATTGGATCAACCTTCGACAGTTACCCACTCATTCTTCCGTGCCGACTCACGAATTGCAACAAGTACTTCCGTATTGTGGAGACTACCCATGAAAATATAAATAATAAGGACCGGAAATGCAGCAATAATCGCTCCCGCCATTGGCATATTCCAATTGACTGCTTGTCCGCCTGCCAGCTGAGCGAGTCCAACTGTTATCGGATTGGGAGCGTGTTTAGTAGGAGTCAAGAACCCCGCTCCCCCAATGGACGGGGCTTGAAAAAGACACATGAAAAATACATTCCAAATTTAAGAAACCGCCAGATAGTCACCACAATGAAACCAGGTAACGACAACGGCAGAATGATGCGTCGATAAAGATCAAAAAGGCTGTAATCTTCTTGCACGTGGACACATCGGAGCAGATACTCCCTCCGCACGTTTTTCATTAACGATGCAAATCATTAAAGGCAAAATCGCCCGTCAGAGATCACCGTCAAACTTTATAACCTTGGGATAATCTATTAATATACGTAAAAGCTCACGATAGGATATCGGATTGTTGTACATCCATCTATGAGACAACCCGATGCTCAGGAGGAAACTATGATTGGAAAAGTCAGTCCAGAGGAATTGAAAAAATACGTCTTTTCTCGGATTGGAAAAAAAAGCGATAGCGTCCTCGTCGGCCCTGCCTACGGAGAGGACACTGCAGCAATCAAAATCGGGGAACAAATTCTGGCCATAAACTCCGATCCCATAATATTCGCGGCAGATCAGATTGGAACACTAGGGGTCAACATAGCCAGCAACGATGTCGCAGCTTCGGGGGCGGACCCACAATGGTTAACCACCATTTATCTTCTACCAGCGAACGACGGAGACAAACTAGATACAATAACAAAACAGGTCAATCAAATCTCTAACAAGCTGGGCATTGCCGTAATTGGTGGCCATTCAGAATTCGTCCCCATTTTGGATCGCCCCTTTCTTGGATTGACTTGCTTCGGAGTTACAGATAAATTCATTCCAACGGGTGGCGCTAAACCCAACGACGCAATTATATTAACTAAAGGTGCGGGTATTGAAGGAACCGGGATAATTGCAACTGATTTCTACTCCGAGGTAAAAAAGGTAGTGAGCAAGAAAGTTCTCGAAGACGGTAAGAAAAAACTAGACAAACTCAGCGTGATTCCCGAATCTGAGATACTCAGAAAATACGCTAACTCGATGCACGATCCCACGGAAGGAGGCATAGTCGACGGTTTACTGGAATTAGCAATGGCCTCGAACCTAAGACTAGATATCCAGAGAAACAAAATTATCACTTCTGAGGATACGAAAGAACTTTGCGAGGCAGTAAACGTAGATCCACTAAAAATATTTGGTTCCGGCGCCTTAGTAGCTTCAGTCACACAGGAATACGCCACTCAAGCTCTCGATGAATTGGACAAGGCTCACGTTCCCGCCACCATAATAGGTTACGCAAAAGAGGGGGATGAGCCGGTGCTCAAAATAGATGGTAAGAAATACCAAAAACCTATCCGAGATCAGCTTTACGACCTGTGGGATTAGCTACCTGAACCCCGATACCGAAGAAAGTAATCAACAAGTTGGCTCAAGGAAACAAAACCAGTTCCATTCCTAGAGACCAGGACGAATTTCATGCCGGTATTTTGAGCAAATTCTTCATCTAAGTCCCGATCTCCTACATACCAGGTAGGGCCTTCTCCAATTTGTTCTACCATCTTGTCATATAGGTATGGATGAGGCTTGATCTTGTTCAAATCACTCATTTCCGAACCACGACCCAACCAAAAGACGAAAAGGTCCGAGTAACCATAAGACTGGACAAACTTATCCACGACTATTTGGGGCGAATTGCTAATTATCCCCAGGGTATAGCGATCCTTGAGTTCCCAGATTAAATCCACGTCGTCGAAAGGACGCATATTACCCTTTTCAATCATGGATATCTTTTTATCAACATAATGCTTATCTCTGACTTGCCAGATTATTTCGGGTTTATGCGAGAATTTCCTCACAACATGCCTAAAATCACGAAGTTTACCAGGATAGAGCTTCTCCACGTTCTCAGGAGTGTCTTCAATTCCCAATTCCTTCAGCGCACATATAAGCGCCTCATCCAGCCAGTCAAAATCTTCCTCAGAATTAAGCAATACCCCATCAAGGTCAAAAACTATCCTTTCTTCATCCGATCCAAGGTTTCCCACCAGATGACAAGCACCCCCGTTGAAAAACAAAATGTAGGTTTAAAAATTCTCGAAGGCAATACAACCTCAAAGATAAGAGCGAATAAATGATTTTTCCACCCAAATCTTACCATTGATTCATACGAACGAATCTTGGTACAGAATAAAAGGTTGGAGCCCAGAAGCTTAAGTTGTTTCGTTGTTCACCCAGAGCCTATTCTGTCTGTTAATAAAATCGATCTTGTTTCTCAATATGTGCTGCCCGGTTATGGAACAGCCCGTAGAATTCACCTTACTGTCTCAGCTGACCAGGTAGAATAGCTCAACCCCGGTTTCAGTAACTTGCAAAGATCTGTCACGACGTTACAATCTCTTGCAAAATACTTATAAAGTTGCGAAGTGATAATATTATGGACACAGAAACTTTGATTGATCGAGCTATAGAAGCAAAGAGTAACTCCTACTGTCCGTACTCAAAATTTGCAGTTGGTGCCGCGTTGCTTACGGACAGCGGTGCCGTATACACGGGAACAAATATAGAAAACCTCGTAAACAGCCTGTCAATCTGTGCAGAACGAGTGGCAATATTCAAGGCTATTTCAGAAGGGGAAAGAGAATTCGAAAAACTGGCTGTAGTCTGCGAGGGTAAATATTGTCGACCCTGCGGATCTTGCAGGCAAACTCTTTACGAACACGCGCCGGACTTAACCGTTATCATGGCAAACACATCCGGAGATTACCAGATTGTTTCGTTATCAGGACTCTTGCCCCAGGCCTTTCGTTTGGAGAATACCGGTTAATCGATTTCCTCACCGTCCTCACCGCCATTCTTTCCTCCGACTACTTCTCCACAGTGAGGACAGTAATATAAATCTTTCTGTATATATCTACCACAATGAGGACATCTAGTGTATTTACTGGACCGTTTGACAAAAAACCTTCTATAAATGTAACGCCCCGCAACAATTACCAGAACGATAACAAGTACAATACCTAAAATACTGTAACTGATAACACACTCTCCTCACACCGAGCCAAGAACCCCGCCTCAAGGAACGGAGCTTGTAGAAAAGCAGTCTTAACTACTATCTTTGGTCTTTTACAAAAGAAGACCAGCAGTCAAGCAATAACCCTCAAAATAGAGAATAATTGACCTTCTTTTGAATTTCACCTTTACCCTCCGTTCCATATAATTTGGGGCAATCCCGTAGTCTGCGTAGAATGATATTCCCGAGCAATTTTCTACAAGTAACCATAGAACCCAATCAGGACCGGCTTTCCCTAATTGATTACCTTTTCCTTGTAACATATACTTCTAGTGTAAAGGCAAATAGAGACAAACTTTGCTTGGAGGAGTTTCCAATGAACATAAATCTAACAGAATTGCGGAAAAAGGAAGGAGAGCTTACAAGGATAAACGAGGAAGTAGAGATTGAAGCAATTACCTTCCATCAAGAAAAGTTACCCGTTACAGAGCCATTACGTGTCTCTGGGGGGGCGATACTCACCGAAGACGGAACAGTTCATCTATCTCTGGATTTCTCTACTACCGTTGTTCAGCACTGTAGAAGGTGTCTGGAACCGCTCGAAGCACAAATAGATCACCATGAAGAGCTAGAATTCCGATTAGGAATAGAGACAGAAATTGCCAGTGATGGCGACATATCGATATATCGATACCAGAAGACAGACAATAAAATAGATATTCTTCCTTACCTGCGTAGATTCATCAAGCTGGATCTCGATCCTTACCCTCTTTGTAAACCAGATTGTAAAGGGCTATGTCCCCATTGTGGAGCAAATTTAAACAAAGAAAAAGATCATAAATGCCCGAAGGAGCAGGAGGAAACCGAAGCAAAGGATCCACGTATGAAAAAATTAGCGGAGTTATTGTGAAGGAGACAGAAATAATACTGGGAATCGACCCAGGTCTTGCCACATGCGGGTATGGATTAATAGCAACAAAGGGAAGAAGAAACTTCGAATTCGTCGATAGTGGAACCATAAATACTTCTCCCGATACCACAATCAGTAACAGGCTAAAAAAAATACATCTTTCTACTAAAAATTTGATTGAAGAGTACCAACCATCAAAAATAGGAATTGAGAGAATTTTTTTCAGTAACAATCAAAAGACCGCGGTGCTCGTAGCTCAAGCGCGAGGAGTGATATTGCTGGCATCAACCAGCAAAAAAATATTTAGTTATTCTCCATTAGAAATAAAAAAAACCATAACGGGATACGGTCAGGCAAACAAGCAACAACTCCAAGTTATGGTAAAAAGATTGCTCAATTTGCCCGAAATACCTACCCCCGCCGACGCAGCCGATGCTATAGGCATTGCCTTATGCTGTGGTCTAGAACGGAATTCAGCCGTTCACACTCAATGGCAAGAGAGATGAGTTTACTAACACACAAAGAATCAAAAAAAAGACTGTTACTCATCGACGGTCATGGGATTATCTACCGCTCATATTTTGCAATCAGAGGTCTCGCTACAAGTGACGGATTCCCCACAAACGCAATCTATGGCTTTTTGCAGTCTCTGGACAAGGTCGTCCGGGAATTTCCTTCAACACACGTCGTCGTAGCGATGGACTCGCGCGGAAAAACTATAAGACACGAGGAATACAAAGAATACAAAGCCAATCGTCCGGAAATGCCAGAAGATCTGTCTCGTCAAATTCCGGAAATCACAGATATTACAGAAAAACTAGGTTATAAAGTAATAAGAAAAGAAGGTTATGAAGCAGACGACGTTATTGCCAAACTAACCGGCGAAGCTCAGAACAGGGGTTTAGAAGTAATCATACTGAGCGGAGACAAGGACTTGATGCAACTCGTTAACGACAACGTCAAGATGGTGGATACCGATAAAGACAATCAGCTGAAAGTTATCGGACCGGATAAGGTTAAAGAGAAATTCGGTGTAAATCCCGATCAGATCAGGGATTATCTCGCTTTGGTAGGTGACAAATCCGATAATATTCCCGGGGTACCACAAATAGGCAAAGTACGCGCCAAAAAACTGCTCGATAAATTCAATTCTCTAGACAATTTACTAGCTCAATTAGATGCTATAGATCGTGCCCGCATCCAAAATACACTTAAGGAACACCGAGAAGATGCCACCCAGGGGAAAAATCTTGTCACTCTCCGGGACGATATAGAATTATCCGAAGACTTCGATTCCTTAGAGATCGACACTCCCAATCTATCGGAATTACGTGAGAACTTCAAGCGCTTGGAATTGGCCTCCTTTTTAGAAGACTGTGGATCTTCCAAAGCGAAAATAGATTGGAAATTAATTACATCAGAGGACGAGCTGGATGAACTCATCGGGGAGATAGTTAAGAAAAGGGAAATATCCATAGACCTAGAAACCGACGACCTGAACCCTATAAATGCCAATCCCCTTGGCATATCGATTTCGACGGGTGCGGGAACCGGAGTCTACATACCGATTGTTAACACCCAGGGCTCCTCCCTTTCCAGTGAAATTGTCAAACAGAAACTCGGACCAATAATAGAAGACGAGACAATCGGCAAAATGGGCCAAAACCTGAAATACGACGGTCTCGTCCTGAAAAGAATCGGTATTGATTTAAAGGGCATTACCTTTGACTCCATGATCGCTTCATATCTACTGAAACCTACAAAGAGACGACATAACCTCAAAGAAATTGTCAACACATATTTAGGACAGAAGATGCAAGAGTACGAGAATCTCTTTCCCGACGATGAAGAGAAAGACTTTACAAAAATACCTATGGAAAAGGCCGCGGCCTACGCGGCTGGGGACGCCGAGATAATCTGGAAATTAAAAGAACCACTAACCAATAAGTTAAGACAAAGAGATCAGGAGAAATTGTTTAACGAAATCGAGATTCCGCTGATTAGAGTACTCAGGGATATGGAATTTAACGGCATTATCCTGAAAAAAGACAGACTGGAAAGCGGTAAGCAGAAACTCGAGGGGCGGCTAAATTCCCTACAAGAAAATATTAATGAACTTGCCGGGGAGAAACTAAACCCAAATTCCCCAAAGCAGGTAAGGGAAATACTTTTCGATAAACTAGAACTTCCGGTAATCGAGAGAACTAAAACAGGTCCTTCAACCAACGCACACGTATTAAATGAACTTTCCGATAAACATCCACTGCCAGAAAAGATAGTTGAATATAGGGAACTCAGCAAATTACTTAATACTTACCTAGAAGCTTTGCCAGAAAAAATAAACCAAAACACGGGCAGAATTCACACATCGTTCAACCAAACTGCCACCGCAACGGGAAGACTTTCTTCCTCCGACCCCAACCTCCAAAACATACCCAAAGGAACCCAGCTGGGTAGCGAGTTAAGAAAAGCTTTCGTCCCCAGAGAAGGATACAAATTGCTGGGAGCAGACTACTCCCAGATTGAGCTACGGCTACTAGCCCATTTGTCCCAAGACGAGGAATTAATCCAGACATTCCAAGAAGGGCAAGACTTACACAAAAAAACTGCTGCCCAAATATTCGGTGTACACCCAGACTGGGTTGACGATAAGATGAGAGACAGAGCAAAAAGGGTAAATTTTGGAATCGTTTATGGAATAACGGAATACGGTTTATCACGGGACCTGGGCATTTCCCGATCCGAAGCCAAAGCATATATAGATCAATTCTTTAATCTTTATCCGAAGACAAAAAGTTACATCGACGAACTAATTCAAGAAGCAGAACAAAATCACTACGCACATACGATATTCAACCGTCGAAGGTATTTACCCAATATCAACAGCAACAACTGGAACCGAAAAAGCTATGACCGCCGCAACGCAATTAATACTCCGATTCAAGGAAGCGCTGCTGATCTAATCAAATTGGCCATGATCGACGTACATCAGAAAATCCAGAATAACAAGCTGTCAGGTGAGCTACTTCTTCAGATTCACGACGAACTAATAATGGAAGTGCCGGAATCAGAAGCGAAAAAAACAGCTCACGAGCTCAAAAACATAATGGAAAGCACGATGACATTGAAGGTTCCACTAAAAGTCGACGTTTCTTCGGGCAAGGATTGGAGCCAATTGTAAATCAGTAGACTTTCTCACCACCTAGAATTACCGACCTTCAAAAAAAGTGTATAACCCAGATTGAACGGTGTTCTCCTACCTGATCAATTTTTACCAAGGACATAAGGACAAACTCCTTATCTATATAATAAACTCTATTCTTTCATTTATTGGGTGCAACCAGTTCAAGGTCACCAGAACTGGCCGAGGAAGCCCTCCAGCACCCAGTTTAAATATGTACTTAGTTACTGAGTCTTACCTGCAGGTAAGACTCAGCACGAAGTTTTATTGATTTCCGTTTGTCAATGTTAAGGGGTTTGTCTTATCGTTTACATCATACAAGCTTGCTGCGGGTAGGCATCGCTCAACCTAGGTATAAATTAAATGCAATTACTAGCCACCAAGCTAAAATATGTAATAGAATAAATCTTTGAGGTCAGGTACGAAGAAAGATATTGAATCTGTATTTTCACTCTTTTTACTGACCGCCGTCTGTTTCGTCCTTCCACCGAGGAGTTATCAGTAAGAAAATTTGAACCAGCCCATAGAAGGAACGTACAAACAAAAGTCCACTAGATCCGCCTATGGAAGCTTGTCACAGCTGAACAAAGCAAGAAGGTACAAGTTTGTAATTTAGGGTAAGAAAACTGTATTATTATTTTCCGGGATATATAACATGAATGATAGAACGACATCTCTTTGGCAGAGAATCAAAAAAAGATTGAGAGAGGAGCTACCGGAGGCGAGTTTTGAAACCTGGGTTGGTAACTTGGAACTAGCTAACCTCCAAGGAGGCAAAATTGAGTTAACAGCTCCAAGTGGTTTCATTAAACGCGGGTTCGAGGAAAGATATCTCGAACTCACAAAACAAAAAATCGAGAACCTTTCCGGCCAGGAAAAAGAAGTGGTCGTGAAAGTCTCGAGAAAACTAAGCTCGGAAAGGGAAAGCCAAAGAGATCAATTCTATTCTCCCCCAGTCAGCTCAGATTTTTCCAAAAAAGATCAAAACTCCCAAATCCCCGAAACAGAAACAAGCAACGACGGACAAATAGCTTTAAATAAAGAGTATACCTTCAGTTCCTTCGTGAGCAGCAAAAGCAACCAGCTGGCCACTGCAGCAAGCAAAGCGGTCTCCGAAAGCCCAGCTGAAGCTTACAACCCCTTATTTATTTATTCAAAGGTTGGATTGGGAAAAACGCACCTCTTACACGCTATAGGTAATTATCTTCAACAACACGACTGCACAGGCAAAATCGTCTACACAACGTCCGAAAGGTTTGCAATAGAAATGATCCAAGCAATTAGACAGAACAAAACGGAAGAATTTCGCGAGCGCTATAGGTTGGTGCAGGCCTTCTTGCTCGACGACGTGCAGTTTCTAGAGAATAAGGAGGGTACCCAAGAGGAACTATTCCACACTTTCAATGAACTCTACGGAAACACAAAGCAGATAGTGCTAACCTCAGACCGACCCCCTCAGGAATTCTCTGACTTACAAGATAGGTTGGTCTCCAGATTCCGCTGGGGGCTCGTTGCCGATATCCAACCGCCAAATTTTGAAACCAGAGTGGCAATACTTCGAAAAAAAGCCATGCAAAAGGGTTTAGAAGTAGATGATAAAGTTCTCGAACTGATTGCAACCAGAATATCCACCAACGTTAGGGCTCTGGAGGGGGCCTTGATTAAGGCTGTAGCCCACGCCAATCTGGCCAATGGCAAGTTAACTCTAAGGGAAATACAAGACTTCCTTCCCGAGGAATCTAACCAAGAAAAAAAACTTACAGTTGCCACTATAAACAAGGTAGTTGCCGGTAAGTACAACGTAAAGCTTGAAGACATAACGGGGAAAAGCAGAAAAAAGGAAATTGCCAGGGTAAGACATATAGCCATCTACCTCGCGCGGGAAATGACGGATAACTCGTTTCCTGCACTCGGGAAGAAATTTGGAAACCGAGACCACAGCACCGTCATGCATTCCCACAAAAAAATCAATAGAATGGTAGAAGAAACCCCTTTATTTTACGAAGAAATCAAAGAATTGAAGGAAGAAATAAAATCAAACCACTCGGGGGCTGACTTGCATCATTGAAAACTAATTCTCATTGGGGATTATGACAG
>CAZTJJ010000044.1:0-12432 GCA_964614065.1 uncultured Thermotogae bacterium | reverse complement strand
CTCGAATAGTAAGCTTCACGTAAATGAGATCGTCAGGGAGAAAGAGACGGAGAAGGTAAAAGTATATTTTGGCGGAGTCTCGGTCTCAGAGATTTACTCTCACTACAAGATAAAGAAATATGACGAGGTAATCGACGTTCGACCGCTTGACCTTCCAGCACTGGAATTCGACACCGAAGGAAGCTGGATCCGCGTACCCCCAGACATAACAGCTGAAGTCGCCAAGAAGGGAAGAGATCCAAAGGGTGGCCTCCACGCGATAGAACACGCTTTAATTTCTCTTACGCCGTTCTACGCTATGTGTGACAGGTGGGATATCGGTGGTTTTTCAGCTTTTCATCGCTCCCAGGGAGGAGGAACCATCTATATTTACGACGGGTACGAGGGTGGTATAGGGATTGCGGAGAAAATTTACGATTTCATTAATCAGTTATTAACAAGTACATATGAACTTATCCGGGATTGTGATTGCGAAGAAGGTTGTCCATCCTGCATTTACTCACCAAAATGTGGAAACGAAAACGAACACCTTGACAAACAGGCTGCAATTATGATTCTAGAAAAACTAGTCAATTAGCAGTTGACATGTGGTTTGTTATGTTCAAAGGTTCGAAGTTCCCCAATTAGTCCAAAAAAATAATTCTACTTTCTTGAGTCATCAGGCACCGAGCCCTGGCACTCTGGGCAAAAATAGGCGCTTCTTCCTTACGCTTTCACTGCTAAAAGAATGAGAGATAAATCATCCCGCGGGCAACCTCAATCCACCAAGTAGCCCCATAGAATTTGTACGATCGGTTCCCTTGACATAAGGAAATCAATCGAGCTCCACGACCTCTCCAGTGGCTGTATAGAAAATTATTCCAACAATCTTCCGTTTCGGATACTCGGACTCGGCGGCCTGTTTATAGATACCAACCTGCTTCACATATTGATCCTGGAGAGACTTATCGAGATCAGTTTTAAAATCGATGACCTCCACTCTATTTTCCTTGACATGAAGCAGGTCAATCGAGCCGTGATACACATACTTATCACCTTCCTCCAACCTCGGAATCAGCACGTCCTGTTCGGGGAACATTTGCCCATTCAGAGATCGGATATAGTGATAGATGTTCCTTTTGTCCTCTAATCCATCGTCCTCTTCAGGTGGCTTATCTTCCTGGCCTCTGGCCACGGCTTCTGCATACCTATGCATCCTCGTTCCAAAATCTGGGCCACGCCCGCTCCGTGATTCCTCAACGGAAGACAAGTCAATCACGCTATGGACGGCCTTCTTAATCGGCCGCTTCGATCCTGGGGAACTGACTTTCAACTCTTTACCACTCGCCTCTGCGGGCTCGATTTCACCAATCTCGGGACTGATTTCTTCCGCGTTCAGATCCAGATCCGTAAAAAACCTACTTGCCTTACCCTTTTCCGCAAACAGATAGAGATAACTCTTTGCTCTCGTCAACGCTACGTAGAGCAGCCTTCTCTCTTCATCGTAATTGACCCCTCTGACCCTAGAGACCAAATAAGACGAGAGATTGTCAAAAGGAAAATCTTCTTCTGGTGAATAAACTTTTCGTTGCCTCAAACCAAGTACATCGTCGTAAAAGATTTGCTTTGCCCCGGAATTAGTACTGGGAAAATTACTCTGATTGACGTTAGCCAGGAACACAGCAGGGTACTCCAGACCTTTTGCAGCGTGGATAGTTTGAACGGTAGCCGCGTCCGGCCTTGCGCTATCGACCTCGTAGGTTCCGCCTATTCGGATATTTTCCTCGATAAAGTTCACTATATCCCCAAGATTGAGATAGGCCGAATCAAAGATCTCCTGCAAACACACTATAATAGCGTCTGTAAACGGATTATCAAAGCCATAACGATTAAATACACCCCTGGCTATCTGACCTATGTCGTAAGCAGACTCCAGACGCTCTTTAAACTGCAACGTATCGGGGGGGTAGTCCCGACGCCTTATGATCTGCTTTACTTCCTCGATGTTGTAGCCAATGTCATCGAGAACAACGCTCCATCCCCTTGTCGAATCTCTTTTTACCAGTATTCTCAACCAGGCCAATAAAAGAATCGACGGGTCTGTCTTGAATATCTCTGCACCACCCTCGTAAGAAACAGGAACACCGAGCTCCCGGGCTCTTTTGGTCAACTGCTCTGCAAAAGCACGATTGCGAGATAGAATGACCACATCGCTATAGTTTAGTGACCTACCGTCAACTTGATATTTCTTTTTCCGAACTACTTGAACCAGCTTCGATAGAATACCATCTACTTCCTCTTCCGAGAAAAACGCTTTTACTTCCGTGTCTCCCTCATCCTTATGAGCGGTAAGCGAAACCAGCTCTCTGTCCAATCCGACCTGCTCTCGCTTTTTTCCCCTAACCTTGAACGCGCCCTCGGAGAAATCGAGTATGGTCTGCGATGATCGAAAGTTGGTCCTGAGTTCTATTTCTTGAACCTCGCCGACATCATACGGAACTCGTTTTCTGTCTTCATTTATCTGACGGTGGTAGTGCCTGATTCTTTCGTGAAAATCCGTGATGTTTCGTATGGACGCATACTGAAAGCCATATATGCTCTGCTTCCAATCCCCAACCACAGCGATATTCCCCGTTTTAGACAACAAAAGAGAAAGCTTAAACTGAAGTTCGTTCGTATCCTGAAACTCGTCCACCATCACGTAGTCGAACTGCGTCGACCGACGAAGCTTATCCTCCTCCATCAGCAGTACAAAGGCAAACATGAGTTGAAAAGAAAAGTTAATGTAGTTTCTTCCCAAAGCGTACTTTATGTAGTCAAAATACAGATCGTGAACGAACCGAATCAGCTGCTCCCGATCTTCTTGAAACGCCTCCATCATGACCTCGGAATCAACCTGCTTACCTAGCTTCGCGTCATTCTTATTAGACACATTCTTTTGGAGAAAGGTTTTATTTCTCATACTTCCCAATTTCTTTAAAAGCCTCGAATACTTAGGGCCACTTTTACCCGGTATCGGCCGATTGACTTCCTTCAGCTCGGCCCGAAAACGCCCGTCATCTCCGAGAAGAAGTTCCTTTCCCCGACCGTACCACCCGGTCTTGGTCGGAAATATCCCCTTAGCACCGAGAGACTTTATAAGCTTAAGGAGATCTGACGCATCGTATATCAAAGGGTAGAAATCTTCATATTTGGTGTAGCTAACCACAAAGCGGTCATAAAAAGAACGGAACTCGTCGACTTCCCTGACTTTGTTTGATATAGTCTTCGTATTCGCCGTTATCTGACCATTGATGCCAAGCTTCGATGGAACATCAAAGCCGTCACTCAACAGTAAGCGCTGGCAAAAACCGTGAAACGTAGAAATTGGGGCGTCTCGTAACACGCTAACGTCGTAATCACAGTAATTAATTATCTCCTCTTTCATGTTCTCGGCGGCGTTTTCAGTAAAAGTGGCAAGGTAGATATCCTCCGGTGGCACGCCGGACTCTAGCAGATGGGCGTACCTTCTGGTTATGGTAAATGTCTTTCCTGTCCCGGCGCCCGCGTCGACAAGATAAACTCCTTCGGTACTTTCGATGAGCTTGGTTTGATTACCCTGTGGCTCCGGGCTCATAGACCCTCACCCGGAAGAATGAGGTCTCGATGATCGACCTTGTCCAGATCGTTATCCCCAACGGGAAATCTTGTCTTGCGCCATTTATTTAAATCAACCAAGGTATTAGCGACAAACTTCTCGAAGAGGTCCACATCATCACGGAAGTAGTTTCTAGTTCTTAATCGATATAATGAGGTTTTGAGGATCGATTTAACCGCCCCGCTCAGCTGATTTTTTGTTAGATCGTAATCACTACCTCGACCCACTCGTAAATACATCTTACACAAGTCTTTCAGCTGTTTTTGGTGAACCAGTGCAGTCTCCTTCCGGTAGAAATCCCCTCTATCAAACTGGAAATTGGATAAGATTTTCAGAAACTGTTCCCTACCCAAAGCGTCTAGAAGCTTCTTCCTCGTGGAACCGTACAAATAATCGAAAACTTCATCCTTTGTGAGAAACTCCTCGAATTTCCAGGGATAATAGATAACCGTGGTCAAGCAATCGTCCAGATTGAATTCTCCACGTAGAGACTTGCCAGGGTCATACAGAAAATGAAAAAAAGTGAAAACAATTTTCTGATCACCGTGGACATGTCTATGATGAGTGATATAGGACAGCGCCTGGAACTTTGGTTTATCCTTAAGAAGATCGATATTGGAGTTCTTCACCACGCTGGCAGCTGTGCTCTTTCTTCCGCTTTTATAATCCACCAGGTTGTTTCCGCGCACCATGTCCACTTTCCCTTTGAGGCCAATTTCCTCGTTGTAAAAATCCATCTCGGTAAATGTTCTTTTCAACCGTCGATCAAACTCCTGAGCAAAAAAGTTTTTCTGGTCACTTCCTGAATACCCGGAATAATCAAGATCCACAATGAGTTCAGGTAGTCTCTCCTTTAAATAATCTCTGATGGCTCTTATCCCAACCCGGAACTCCGTCCGGATTCTTCCCAGCTGAACCTCATCCACTATCGGCTTCACGCTCCGGACCATTAGATCAACGAACTTAGGTAATCCTTCCTGTTCGACAAACTGGGGAAAATTCGCGTAGAACTCGCCAAAATCATGATACAGATTTCCCTTCCGAAAATAATCCCTGTCAGGTTCCTCGACAATATTTGAAAAAAAGTAATCGCGCGGGCAATATACGAGCTTGTTCAGACTCGACTTAGAGATCACCTTCACATTTCCAGCTGTCTTTTCAATATACTGAGAAGAAAAATTCTTCGGAGCCGGCCCACTCCTGCTGTAAATGCGGTAATCTTTTTCCTCCTTACCGTCGGTAAAACTCGAAATTTCTGGGTTTAGCTCATTGAAGTAGGTACTTGGGGTGACCTCGCGGTTCAATTTCATATCCTGAACCATGTAAAAACGACTATCACCATTTTGAATCAATGCCTGAAAGTTTTTCCGGTTGCGCTCCCTCAGCCAAACCAAGTTTCTCCAGGGCTTATCATTAACCTTTGAGTCCCATCCCACCGTCATGCCCAAATAAAAAACGACCGGCCTATCCACAAAAGCAACGGAACTTGGATCGGCAAGAATAAGCCCGGAGGCAGTTCTGTCCCGTTCAACCGAGAAGCTATCCAGATAATACTCAAGGTTGTTCAGGTTAGGTTCAGTTATCGGTTCATCCCACAGCTGCAATTCTTCAAATACATCTCTGACACCTTCCGCAACTTTCAATCCCTCGTTTTCCATAATGACAAATAACTCACCAAACGTGCTGGTACTTGCGCGTTTTAGTAATTGATAAATCCCCTGGATTTCAGGTATCTCAATCTGTTCCAGGTACTCATTTTCTCTTCTCGTAGGAAAGTCCGCACCCAAATGTCTAAAAACGGGTCTTACCTCACGGAGTGTTAACCTATGGCGAGTGATGCTTAAGCGAAAGAAACGGATCAGGGTCCTCAACGACTCGGAATCCTGGACATCCTCGGCAGCTTGAAAATCAACCTCGAAATCGCGCAACTGAGACCGAATCAATGGATTATATTCACTCTCGGGTCGAACGACGAGAGCAACTTGTTCTGGATTCAATCTCAATAGATTATCTACCGTCGCACCGATAAGTTGGTTCGAGGAGTGAAACACCCTGAATATAGGCAGTTGCACTTTTCTTTCCTCAAATATAGGAAGTTGGGATGCGTTTTCGGGAACTATAGATTGATCCAGGGCGTCTAGCTGATAAGGAGCCACAACACAGACGCTTCTGCCCTTACTAATGTGATAATTCTCCATCTCACGATATATATTTGTCGTGTTGCCAGCTAGATCATGGATTTCCTCGACTCGTTCTGTCTGGAAATCAGCTGACTGAGAGAAGCCCTCGAGACTACCAGTTTCTTTCCAGTAGCTAATGACGTTCCGCAGTAAATAAGATGCTTCCTTCCAGGTCAAATCTAGATTATGCACAGCATGCAGGAAAAGCTCTCTTTCGTCTTTGCATTCCTGGTTCTGGAACGTTGAGTAAACTAGTCTCTGCGGGGTGTAGGCAAGCTTACCAACTCTGGGTCTCTCTACTCGATTATTCAGAGCGTCAGCGAGGGCTGCCTCTGCTGTAAGCACAAGGTCAAAACCCTGCACTTTCGAGTAAATTTCGTCGATTGATAAGACCCTATCCATCTTCACACTATCACCCACAAGATAAGCAGCAGTTAGAGCTTGCAGCTATGATAAATCATAAATCTGAGAATATTTCTCCTCCAGGTAGTCAAGAAATGGATCAGAGCTTGGTTCATTGCCGGTAAGTTCTTTAATCAACTCTCCGGCTTTGAACCGGCGGCCCAATTTGTGCACGTTTTCGTTTAACCATTCCTTCAATCTGATAAGCTCGCCGCGAGCAATTAAATCCATGAGCTCGGGTATCTCTTCCTTCGCTTGATTAAATATCTGCACGCTATAAAACGTCCCCAGAGAATAACTCGGAAAATATCCAAACTGTCCCCAGGACCAGTGGATATCCTGGAGCACGCCCTGAGTGTCCGTCTCCGGTTTAAGACCTATGTAGTGTTCCATTTTCTCGTTCCAAATCTCCGGTAGGTGTTTCACCTCGAAATTACTGTTAATGAGTCGATCCTCAATCTCAAACCTAACTAAGATATGAAGGTTGTAATGCACCTCGTCTGAGTCCACTCTTATCAAAGAAGGCTCAACCTTATTGTAGGCTCTGTACCATTCCCCTAACGTCATTCCTTCCAAATCATCAGAAAAATACTCTTTCAGTTTTGGTAACCAATATTGCCAATAAGGTCTACTAGCCCCAACCATATTTTCCCAGAGTCTGGATTGGCTTTCATGAATACCATAGGATATTGCCTCGCCCAGAGGGTTTCCAAACTCGTCTGGATTGAGACCCTGCTCGTATAAAGCATGGCCTCCTTCGTGGACCGCTGAGGAAATACTCGAAGCGAGACACCCTTCAGCAAACCTGTTCGTAAAACGAGTATCAGTTGGATGAAAACCAACCGTAAATGGGTGAGCAGAAACATCCTGCCTTCCCCGATCAAAGTCATAGCCCATAGTCTTGAGCATTTCCCGGCTTAACTTGCGCTGTTTGCTTTCAGGGTAGCTGTTGCACATAAAGCTATCGTCGATTTCCTTACCGGATTCCTTGATTCGTTCCGCAAGCGTCGTCAATCTCTCCTTAACTGGGACAAACAGCTCAGTTACTTTCTTCGTAGTCATGCCTGGCTCATAAAAATCTAGCAAAGCGTCAAGGGGCTTGTCCTCGTAGCCGAAATACTCCGCCTTTTGCTTTTCCAGGTTGACCATCTTTTCTAAATGAGGTCGGAAGAGATTAAAATCATCAGCCTCTTTGGCTTTTTTCCAGGCCTGGACAGATCGAGAACCCGCTTCTGCTAGCTTCCCAACAAAATCCTGGGGTAAAGATATGGCGTGTCTATAATCTCTGTACACTTCCTGTAACATTCTCTGATTTCTGGTCGAGAGCTCGTTCTTCTTTAAATTACCAGTTTCTAAATCGATAAATTTCTTCAAATTATTCCTCAGCGTATCACCCGTCAGTTTCCGGTGAAAGAGCCTGGACATATAAGAACTCTGCTCAGCCCTAAATTCCGCGGCTCCATCGGGCATATATGTTTGCTGATCCCAGTTGAGGATCCGATTCATGCTATCCACCAGCCCAATTTCTCTCAAATTGTTTTTAAGCTCTGTGATATTTGCCAACATACCCTCCTTTTTCTTAGGTTCAGTAATCTTCAGCCCCCCTAACCAATTCTTGTGAAAACAGAAAAATCCCAAACTACCCTTACATACTATTACATCGAATCAGGACTTCGAATGCTCACACTTTAAGGTTAACTTATTGAATATATAAAGTGAAGTTACTGGCCTACTTCTACGTTCACACCTGTGAGATATCGTCGTTTTTCATCCTCCCACGTCAAATGGGTAGACCCGGTAGAGTTCTGGAAGATCATATGCTCCCTTCAGCGAAATACATTATAATAGAGTGTAAGTAGACCTCCTGGTTCAGAAAAATTTCCATTATCACAAGGGCAAGTGCGATGAAAAGTTCTGAGGGCTATCACGAAATAGGCGAAGGAAAGCTTCACTATATATTTGAAGAAGGCGAACCATTTCTCGTCTTTATTCACGGACATGGCGGGGACATCGACGGCTTAAAACGACAAAGTGATTTTTTCAACGAGAAAGGATTTGGGTCCCTTTCCTATGATCAGCGTGGATGCGGAAAGTCACTAAAGCCTCTATCCGAAAACGGGTATTCCCTTAAATCCTATACAAACGATCTAGAGCAATTATTACATCTATGCAAAATCGATAAAGCAACACTAATAGCACATTCATCGGGTACGGCTATTGCTCAACACTTCTCGTATCTCTACCCAGAAACAGTCGAGGGGCTGGTTCTCATCTCTCCCGTTTTCAATACCAGGAAAAACCTCGAGAAATCATCCTACGGGAGATCACTCCTTAAAACGAAACCATTGATAGACCTATCAACACGACTGTTAGAAACAATTTTCCCTGCGCCAGAAAGCAATTCCACGGGACTAGTTCAATCAAATCTCGCTACTGGAACCGACGTGCAATCCGGAGCCAGGTTTTACTTTAGCTCCTCCAAAAAATTCCGAAAAGCGCTAAGATTACGGTTAAACCGGATGATGGAATGGAACCTGGAAGTAGAAGCCAGGCATATTAATACACCTACTTTGCTGATTCATGGTGAGAACGACAGATTGATAGATACAGAGATATCCAGACAACTAAAACAAATGATAACCAATAGCGAATTGGCAATCATCAACGGTAAGCATGAAGTCCATAAGCAAAACTATTCAGAGATAAATAAGCTAATTGCTGGTTTTCTTAAACGTCGAGTTTATTCAGGGATGTGTTAAGTGCAGCGCACAATTTAGCTTGAATCAATTCAGGTGATATCATGAAGCCAAAAGAAAGGGTCTTACGCGCAGTAAACCTCGAAAAACCGTACAGGATACCAATCGATCTGGGCACCACAAATTGTACAACAATTGCCAGAAGAGCATATACAGATTTAAAGAGGAAATTGTCCGTAGAGTCGGAGGAAAAGCTGATGATGGATAACTTCCAAATAGTAGAGGTAGATGAGGAAGTTCTTCAATATTTAAATATCGATACCAGAGGTATACACGGAAACTCTCCGTCGGACGTAGTGAAAGAGAGAATCGACCAAGAAACATACATCAATCAATTTGGAATAAAGTATAAACGCTCTTCAAGCGGGCTGTACTATGATATGGTGGAGTTCCCTTTAAACGATAAAGACATTGAATATCTGGAAAACTATTCCTGGCCCGACCCCTATGACGAAGATGGTATACCGGAGAACTTAGAGGCAAGAGCAAAGAAGCTTTACGAAGATGGTCAATATGCGCTGGTCGGTGACATGGTCGAAAGCGGAATATTCGAGCCTTGCTGGTATCTTAGAGGTCTGGACAAGTTCTTAATGGATCTTCTGGCCAACAAGGATTTTGCACATAAGCTAATGGAAGGAATGTTAGACTACCAGACCAAAAGGTACGAGATGTTTCTGGATAGAGTGGGCAAGTATCTCGACGTGGTGTTCGTCGGTGACGACCTCGCCACTTCAGATAAAACCATAATGAGTGCAGACACATACAGGGAAATGGTAAAGCCCTACCAGAAAAGATACTTCCAGTCCATAAAGAACATGACCGACGCCAGGCTATTATACCACTCCGACGGAAACATCTATGACTTCGTCGGTGACCTAATCGAAATAGGCATAGATATATTAAACCCTATAGAACCCGGAGCCTTGAACGAAGACAAGCTAAAGAGAAACTATGGCGACCAGCTGTGTTTCTGGGGTGGCATCGACACAAAGCAGGTTTTACCCAACGGATCACCAAAAGACGTAAAACAAGAGGTGGAGAAGAGGATTAATCAACTTGGACCCGAGGGCTACGTGGTTACCTCAGTGCACGATATTCAAGCAGATACTCCAGCTGAGAACGTAATTGCCATGTTTAACGAGGCAACAAGGTTTGAGCTTTGATTGTCACAACAACTTATGGAATCTATACACAGTGACAGGAACTTGAAGGATAGCCAGGTTGACTGAGAGTTCTAAGTCGAATCAGGACAAACAGTACACTTCTACCGACTCAAATACCGATACCGCGTAGTTTTTGAGGGAGGTGAAAAGGATGAAAATCGGATTAATAATGTTAACATCACCGATTCACGAAAAGACATACATAAACAGCACACTATCCCCCTTCATCCAATCATTGGACAAAGAATTTGACGTCCACACGCTTAATCAGGACGAATTTGAGACAGCTGATCCAGAAACCTATGATTTACAGATTGTCTTCATCGGAACAGGTGGAACCGAGAACAAATTCAAAGAAATCTATCAAGAATTATTCGATCCTGTTTACCTCTTAACCACGTCTTTGCACAACTCGCTTCCTGCCTCCATGGAAATCCTAAGCTGGATTAAGAAACAGAACGGTAACGGAAAAATTCTTCACGGTACCTCGGACCAATTGGTTGCAGAAATAAAGGAGATTCACACGGTAACAAAAGTCAAAAAGCTCATTTCTTCAGTTAGACTTGGTGTAATTGGGACGCCCTCTGATTGGCTGATAGCTAGTGACGTAAACCGAGAAGATGTACGTAAAAAGTGGGGAATTGAGTTCAAAGACATAAACCTCTCCGAGTTGTACGCAAGGTACGATGGGTATTCATCTTCTATGATCAACCAAAAAACCAAAGAAATACTCGACAAGACACAGGGAATGAACGGAATCACCAGAGAAGACATAGCAACCGCTTTAAGGGTATACTTTGCGTTAAAAGATATTGTAAAAGACTATGAATTGTCCGCTCAGACAATAAGATGCTTCGACCTTGTTACGGAGTTGCAAACGACAGGGTGTCTAGCCCTTTCTCTGTTAAACAACGAGAGGATAATTTCCGGCTGCGAGGGAGATATACCAGCCACTTTTTCCATGATGGTAGCCCATTATCTAACGGGCAAGCTCCCATTTATGGCAAACCCAGTTGAAATCGACTCTGAGAATAACCAGGTTGTCTTTGCTCACTGCACAATACCAACCTCTATTACGGATAGTTACCTGTTAAGAACCCATTTCGAAAGCGGCATAGGAGTCGGTATTCAGGGAAGACTTCAATCCGGTCCGGTAACAGTGGTCAAGATCGGCGGTAACACTTTATCCCGGCACTTCGTTGAAGAAGGAGAACTAATAAAAAACCTGTCCCGACACACCGCTTGCCGAACGCAAATTGCAGTAGAATTCAACCGGGAGGTAGAAGATTATTTCCTACAGGATCCAATTGCGAACCATCACGTAATAATTGAGGGAGAACATGGACACATCATAAAGACATTCATGGAACAAATACAATTACCACTCGTTTAGGTGAAGAATCCTGGCAAGTGGTTTTTTAGGCACGTGGAACTTACCCTCCTCGTCCAACCAGTATTCGGGATCCAGTCGATTATCTTCTAGCTCTACTTCCTGATTCGGATATCCCAAACCAATAGCCAATTTTACTTCCCGATCCCCAGGAAGATTCAACAATTTCTTAATATCCTCCTTCTCCAAAGCTCCTAAGGGGCAGGTCCCGAGCCCTCTATCCACGGCGCCTAAACAAATATTTGCTGCCGCCAATCCAGCATCCAGACTATCTGTTGTCTCCTCTATATTGGTGTTCACCATAATTACAATATAAGCTTTCGGTCTGTCTTCCATAGAAGGAAACCAATCCACAGACCCAGCCCAAGCAGTGTATTTAAAAAACTGTTTAACAAGATCAGGCTCGTCAACTATCACGTACTCCAGTGGCTGTTTATTCCGACCACTCGGCGCCAATCTCGCGTAATTGACCAATTCTTCCAAACTTTCTCTGTTAACTCTCTTATTTTTAAACTTTCTTATGCTTCGTCTGGCTTTTATCGCTTCGGAAACTTCCAAGTTGACACCTCCCCAGTGCAACAACGAAATGCAAAATACTCATCCCACTCTATCTATTAGCAGTTTTCCACGTGCAAATTTACACAACTCTTGAACCTAAGATTGACTACTATCTACCCCCAACCCCCAAGGCGAGGGAAAGCCCAGCAGTAATGGTGCCAACCGCAACCATTTTCAGAGCGTAAATTATTATGCTTTCCTTAGATATCTTCCCCAAAAAGCCACCAAAGGAGGCCATGAGAAGAAAAGCTAGACCTCCAGATAAATAGTAGCCCAGGTTCATCCCAATGATCCCAACTCTCACAAAGAAATAGGGAATCGTGGGCAACACGGCGCATACAAATGGTGATGCTCCGTTAATCATGGA
>CAZTJJ010000043.1:11117-12697 GCA_964614065.1 uncultured Thermotogae bacterium | reverse complement strand
TTTGCGTTATCTGTAGATACTGAATGAGTCTCGGTGACGATCGATGTAGTTGGTACGCCACCTCATGTCGGTTGGATAAGGCCTGAGCTCGTCGACAATTTTTGGGCTTACCGGCGTCGGTTTGTTTAAGATTTATGGGAAACAGTAGCCATCTCTTTTTCTATTACTTTTCCTAGGCGTTCGATCCCGGTTCTGATTTTTTCGGTGGAGAGTAGAGAGTAACACAGGCGCATGGTACTGTGAACCTCATCATCGGCGTAAAAGCCTGAGCCCGGTACGTAAGCGACGTTTTCGGATATTGCCTTGTGAAATAGCTCTTCTGTATCTATCTCTTTGGGTAAAGTGACCCATATGAACAGTCCGCCTTCGGGTTTAGTCCATGATATTCCCTCGTCGTCAGGGAAAAACTTGGCTAATGAATCCAGCATTACGTCTCGGTTTTGCTTGTAATGTTTACGAACTCCCGATAAATGTTCTGCCATATCGTGGTTTCTCAGCCATTCTGTTACTATCCATTGAGTCGTGGTCGATGTACATAGATCGGTGGCTTGCTTCACGGTCACCAGTACTTCAAGTAACTTCGGGGGCCCAACTACTACAGCTAGTCGCATTCCTGATGACAGAACTTTTGACATGGAGGACATAGTGATAACTCGACCGTGACTATCGTAGGTATTGATGGGTTTCTCCTCAGTTCCCGCAAATCGCAAACCAAAGTAAGGAGTGTCTTCAATTACGACCAGATTGTACTTCTCGGCGATTTCGACCAGTCTCTGTCGCTTATGCCCGCTGAGGGTTACGCCTGTAGGATTCTGAAAATCAGGTACCACGTAGATAAATTTTGTATGCTTGTCCTCTAATTGGGCTTGTTTAACTTTTTCTTCGAGGACAGTTGTATTTATGCCATCGTTGTCAACCGGGATTCCTATGGTGTTGGCCTGGAATAAAGTGAAGTTTTGAAGGGCTCCGAGATAGGAAGGTGCACCACAGAAAATTACGTCTCCGGGGTCCAGGAAGGCTTTACTGACCAAGTCGATTGCTTGCTGCGAAGAATTTGTTGCGATTATGTTTTCCAGATGAAACTTCCAACCGAAACTTGCAAACCATTTCATCACTTCTTCACGGAACTCTTCAACCCCCTCCGTTATTCCGTACTGTAGAGATCTACTGTAATTCTCTCCTATTTGTTTACGTGACGCTTCTGCAAGGCTGTTGTAGGGAAAAGTTTCGGGCTTGGGCAGACCCCCGGCGAACGAAATGATTTCGGGCTTCTTCGTTAACTTGAGTGTTTCCCGGATCACTGATTTTCCCGCTCCTTTCACCCGTTCTGACAATAATGATTTCATTCTACCCCTCCTGATTGATTTTAACCATTAAGAAAACCTTCGACAACTTGCTCACCTCGCCTGGAAGGTTATCGCCGGTAGCAGATAACAGCCCCGGTCACCGCGCCGGGGCGGAAGATTGCACCAATTCGATCGGCGGATCTTTCCAACCCCCGTTGTGAGAAAATTACGCTTCTCCAATCCTTTCCCCCCATCGTGGGGGAAACTGAATGGGGGTATTAAATATTCTTACCT
>CAZTJJ010000043.1:0-11017 GCA_964614065.1 uncultured Thermotogae bacterium | reverse complement strand
CCTCAAAGGGGGAGGGATTTGGGTGAAGTAACTTGGTAAACACCGGGGCTCGAAACCCCCGGCTATCGTTTGTAAGAGACATCATTCCGCAGGGCCGAGTCACCCTGCTTGCTAGACAGCAGATAGCAGCCCCGGTCACCGCGCCGGGGCGGAAGATTGCACCAATTCGATAGGCAGAGGTTTCATCTCCGCTTTTGTGATAGGTAGAAGTTACGACGGATTTAAGGGTTTTCGTTCGTAGAACTAATTATTCTGATTGCCACTTGTTTAAAAACATTCCCGGCCGTCGCTCCTCCCCAGACAGGTCTGGTGCCGACTTCGTCCAGAACTATTAAGATTAGAAATCGCGGATTTTCTTTTGGGAAAAAACCCGCGAAAGACGAGATGTACTTTCCAGCAGCGTATCCTCCACCTTCTGCCTTTTGTGCGGTTCCCGTTTTTCCGCAGACTGAATAACCAGGAATATCTGCCTCCTGTCCCGTCCCACTTTTCACGACCTGACGTAACATTTCTTTCATATTGTTGATCGACTTTGTGGAGGCAATCAACCTGCTATACCCCGAGTTGGGCGAATACCTTTTGCTACTGGTTTCTTCAGGGGAAGCAACCTTGTTTACTATAGTTGGCGGAACCAGGCTTCCCCCATTGGCGATACTGCCCATTTTGCCGGCGAGTTGTAGCGCAGTTACGGTCATTCCCTGGCCGATGGGTATGGATCCTATAGCCAGCCCTGACCATTCTGTGAAATATTTTAGCTGACCGGGTTCCTCACCAGGAAGCGCTATCCCGGTCTTCCTGCCGAACCCGACTTTATTTAAAAATCGGTATAATTTTTCTTCTCCCATTTTTTCTGAAACCCTAATTATGCCGGTGTTGATGGAGTTTTCGATTACTTCTTTGAATGGTACCTGACCGTAGTCACGATATTGCGCGTTGCTTATCGGATGGTTATAGAGAACGATTGGCGAGTTACCGTCAATCATGGTTTCCGGAGTTACCGTTCCGTAATCTAACGCTGCCAGACCGGCGAATGCTTTCATGATTGATCCTGGTTCATAGGTATGTGATATCCCCAAATTTTTCCTCTGGCTCGATTGGTATTGTTCGTAATTGTTGGGGTTGTAGCCCTTATTTTGTGCCATGGCCAGTACTTCTCCGGTTGACGGGTCGAGGACTACACCCCATCCTTTGTTTGCCTGAAATTTCGATACGCCTTCCTGTAGCTCTTGCTTGAGCATAAACTGGATTTTTAGGTCGATTGTTAAGTAAACATCAGCACCCGGCTCGCCTTCGACCAGAACAATTTGCTTGTACGGGTAACGGTTCGCGCCGAAAATGACTTTTCTGACCTCCGGTTTTCCGTTAAGGATATCGTTCATTGAATACTCTATTCCTGCAAGGCCATCGCCGTCTATACCGGTAAAGCCAAGGATAGAACCTGCTAGATCACCCCGAGGATACACCCTCCGGGTAGAATCCAGAACAATTACGCCATCTATCTCGAGATTGTTGATTCTTTGCTTTATCCGTTCTCCCGTTTTATAGCTAACGGTTCTGTCTATCCAGGTAAAGTACGATTGTTTGTATACCAGGTCACTAAGTTCCCTTCGACTTATGCCTAACTCTTCGACAAGTACGTCAATTAGAAGCTCTGGTTTTGTCATATCATAGGAATCAACTGCAACAGAGTACGCCTTTTTGTTGAATGCCAGGAGGGTTCCATTTCGGTCATAGATTTTGCCCCGCTGCGGTTGATCCGAGATTTTTTGTTGGTGAATGGTTTTGGCTTTGGTTTTCCACGTCTCGCGTTGTAGTATCTGTACGTCGACCAACCTCCAAACTACAAAGCCAATTATTACAACAAAGAGCGTAATGATCGTAAGCAATCTTTTTTTGTTCCTCATGGTAAATTAACCTACCTGAATATTTTTTTCTCAGTCCTCGGATTCTGATTCAGCTGTTATTTCTGGTTCCACCATTTTTAACCTTTCTTTGGCTATCCGCTCTATTCGCTCATAGGAGAAGTATTGGGCAACTTTTATTTGTAAATCCTTTTTTCTTTCCCGCAGAGGTGTCAGGGTTTCCTCTGTTTGGCTAACTTGTCTTTGGAGGTAGATTACCCTCCAGGTTTGCCAGAGATGTAAAAATATTAGAGTCACTACAAGGATAAGCACGACACTCAGTTGTAAGAGGTTAGGAAGTTTTTTCATAATAACTTCTAATCAAGTTGGATCGCAAATTCCCTTATTCTCTAGATGTTAATTTACGTGCTGCTCGTAGGCGAGCACTTCTAGACCTTGGATTTTTCTCGATCTGCTCTTCTGTTGGTCGGAGTACCCCCTCTGTCAGTAACTCTAATTCTTGTACCTTGTCACATCTGCAAACAGGGAGCTCGGGAGGACAAATACAATCTTTTTCCTTATAGGTAAAAAAGCCTTTTACGCGCTTGTCTTCAAGAGAATGATATGAGAGAACGACTATATTTCCACCTTTCACTAAGGCCTTGAACGCTTTTTCCAACCCCTGCTCCAAATTTGCTAGTTCGTCGTTTACCACTATTCTTAACGCCTGAAAAGTTTTAGTTGCAGGATGGATTTTACTTGTAACTTGTGCTTTTTTTGGAATAGCTTCTTTTATCAACTCTGTAAGTCGGGAAGTAGTTTTTATCTGTTTTTCTTTTCGGGCCTCCACGATTTTTCTGCTTATTTGAGGAGCGTATCGTTCTTCTCCGTATTTATAGAGTATACTTTTCAGTTTTTTGTACTCATATGTGTTTACTATTCTTCTGGCGGTTAAATCGCTTTCTTGATTCATTCTCATGTCAAGCGGGCCGTCTTGCTGGAACGAGAAACCCCGATCGGGGTTCTCGACCTGTACGGAGGAAAAGCCCAGGTCGAATAGTATGCCGTCAACAGCGGTAATATTTTCACGCTCGAGAACCAGGTCCAGGTTTTTGTAGTTTGACTGGTAGAGTTTAACTTCGGGTTTTTTCCCCTCTAACCTATTGTTGGCTTTTTTAAGTGCTTCTTTGTCCAGATCCAAACCAATGATCATTCCGCTCGGATTTAGCTCATTCGCAATGGCCTCCGCGTGACCTCCGGTCGAAGTGGTAGCATCGATAAACGTTCCAGATCGCCTGTTTTGGACTTCAAGATATTCCAGAACTTCGTTAACCATCACCGGTACGTGAAATTGTGGGCCAACCTCACGGTTATTCATTATTCAGTTCGGTATTCAACCAATTTAATGCCTTCTCCAGGTTGCTTTGTGCTTCTTTTTCGAATTTTTCCCTGGCGTGGATTAAACTGTCAATTCGATTTTTCCTTGTCTCGAAGGTGGTTTCTAAGTTGGTTAAGTAATCTCTTGCATTTATCAATTCATCGGGGTGCCATAAGGGAACTGTGGATTTCCCGGTTATTTCGTTAATCTTATTTATCAAGTGGTCCATCTTTGGATCGTAGCTGATCCCTTGTACCGGCGTTTCACTTAGTAATGAGAATACGATGGCGTGCAGCCTACCACCAATGACCAGGTCGATGTCCTTCATCATTTCCACCAATTCCGACGGCCTTAAGTGAGGTACCTCGATGATGTTACACCGAGCATCGGTTGCATTGCATAACTCGTGAAGAATTGGTCGATCAGCAAACGGATTGGTAGAGAAGAGCACTACGTTGATACCATGTTTCTTGTTCAGTAAATCTAGTCCGCTGGAAACGGCGCGGACTACGTCCATCTTGCCCGATATATCATTCCTCAAAGCTGCGGCCACGATAGCAGGGCTTTTATCACTGAAAAAGCGGGCTGATTCCCGCCTTTTATTTGCTAAAAGAAACGCGAGATCGGCACCCTGACGTATTTTTGATTCTCCGGGAGCCATGTTTTGAAGTATCTGCTCGCTGGACGCATCTCGCACGAGCGAACCGTGAACGTATCTTACTGTCCACTTTACCAGTAACTTGTTTAACCTGTGATTCAGGGGGCCTATACCCTGCCCCAATATGTACACTGGTGTTCTGGTAATGAACGCTAGCCAAATAATCCCCAGATAGTACCACAGAGATACCGAGCTAGTGGTATCCTGGAGCAATCCCCCACCTCCGCTTATCAGCAGGTCACATCGATATATTGCGTTAATAACCTTAAACGGGTTCCACTTATCTACTGCCTCCACCCCGTGATTTTTCCTGGTTTCGGGCGGGTTATTACTCTGTACTACGATTTTTATCTTGTCCCGGTCGAAACGGTTGGTTAAAGAATCTAGTAATCCCTCCAATATCGCTTCGTCGCCAAGATTCCCCGAACCGTAATAACCGGATATTACTATTTCTTTACGAGTTTCCACAGTTGTTCACCACCATAAAGAATAATGATAGCTGCGAATCCAATTATTAAACCCCCGGCAACTCCATTGCCAGTCCGAATCAAAGAAATAATAAGTGGTGAATGAATGTGAGCAAAGGTATTTATAATAGATGTTTGTCCAATGAACCCTAACAGCAACAACCCGAGCTTGCAAAGATGGAACCTCTGGTTGTAACGGCCGATTAAATACAGCCAGATGATCATCGCCGGGTGCCCAATCGCAAACTCCTTAAATCGTGGTCTAACCAGTAAGTTGCTTTCTAGCCACCGCCTGACTGTATCCTCCAGCTCTGAACTCTCAAGGAATGTGAAATTCCCGCTTCTAAATAGCAAATAAAATACGACTAGACCAATCAGGATACCAAAGATCCATTTCGTTATTCCCAGATCCCATCTATTCAGATCAAATCCAATCCGGAATAGGTAAAGAAGCGCTATAAACGCTACAGGGAGAAACAGAGACAGTTTGACTCCTCTAAACTGGTTCAGTTTGAGCATAAACGATTGGTCGGTTAGGATTGCTGAGATTACTAGGCCTACGACCATTGAAGTCAAAGAGACAAAAACGAGGTCGATGAATGGGTCTATTAAATTACAGTGCTCGTGGAAAGTTCTTCCATACGATAACAATAACCTGTAAGCGACTATAGGTCCGGCAAGCGCAAGAAGAAACGCAGCAACCTGTCTTGTAAATACTGGAAGCAAGTTCATTCCCATGATGGCCACTACCAGCACTAGCAGAGATATCCCCACCTGAATCGTTGTCCCGGGACTGTAACTGCCTAACATGAGTAGAAAACTTGCACTTAATGAAGCTGAGATGAGGAGCCA
The DNA here is from genome assembly GCA_964614065.1 of uncultured Thermotogae bacterium. Lineage (GTDB taxonomy): Bacteria > Bipolaricaulota > Bipolaricaulia > M55B111 > M55B111 > M55B111. The sequence goes on along the minus strand of CAZTJJ010000043.1, from coordinate 5,821 downwards.
GGCGATCCAGCTTGGTGTCTTGAGTTGACCACTAGCGCCCTTGGAATGGTCAATTGGCCCCAGATCGTAACCAGCGTCCTTCAATCTGGAGCGAATTTCCGCTAAACTGTCGATAGTAGTTGATAGATCTCTGTTTAGTGGCAGTCGATACTCGATGAGCCCTATATTTCTTTCTTTAACTGCTCTCACGTAGCGGGCAATTTTTTCGTCCTTGGATAATCTTCCTTTCTCCTTGTCGAAGACCCTGTGAAGTCTTACGTAATTTAAGTTAGTTGACCGCTGTATCTTTTGGGTAAGAGCATCACTTCTGAACTCCACTGTCCCCAGAATAGGCTGATTCTCTCGAATCCAACGTTTCAGTTTTTTCGGAATGGTGATGTCTGAAAGGCTTCTCAAAATAAGGTAGTTCGGGGAAAGCTCGTTAAGATGGCGTATTAGTTTAGAAACTTGGCTGGAGTCGGCGACTTGAAGGTTTAATACTTCCAAACCAGTTTCAAAGCGGGAGGCCTTTGGAGCATCTTGATATTCTATCTGGCTCAGAGTGGGTTGAGTGACAAAGTCAACCTGAAACAGTATTAAGTAATCTCGGTTCTGAGCCAGTTCATTTACCAACTCGTTTGGATCTAGGCCGAATAAGGCACTTGCCTTATTTATATCTGCGTAGCTTGTGGCTATGGTGTAGTTTTTATTTGACAGATCCCAGTTGATTCTATGGCTTATTTGGAAGGCAGAGAGACCTATCGTCAGGACTAGCAAGGCTATAAGTACAGCTTTCGTATTTTTCATGTTTTTTGGTACAACGGTTAACAAAAAGAATAATCGTTTCATAGCTCTCTTGCAAAGAAAGATCCTCCTTGCATTGCGGATTAGTCGATAATTCAATATATTTAAAATACGATACCATGTCCAGAAATAAGAAACTGAGAGAATGTCAGAAATTCGAGGGACCAAAGTTGTTCAAACCCGTAGGTCTACCCTTAAGCCAATTGCCAGTTACCGACGTCGACCTGGACGAACTTGAGGCGATGCGGTTATGTGACAGGGAAGGTTTAGACCAGACACAGGCGGCGGAAAGAATGAAGGTTTCCCGGGGAACTATCCAGCGCCTTCTATATTCCGGGAGGAAGAAAATAGTTGACAGTCTTCTTACTTCCAGGGCAATATCTATTGAAACCGGTCCACATATTAAAGAAATGGAAGAACGACCCGGGCATGGGCGAGGACGTGGACGGGGCCGAGGTAGTCCACCTGATCGGTAAATCCCTTCACTTTGTTACTTGTTGTTACTTGTGCTTCACCAAGTTAGTCTCCTCAAATCAGATGCCATCTTTACATTGCTTTTTTATATGCCCCGGCCTGTGGCCGGGGTTCTTGACTTCATGTTAAATACCAAGGTACCCAGGGAAATGATTACCACAAGATCCAAAATGGAATTTTGTTATACCTGTCATCGTGGCCCGAATACCCCCCGAGCTTACGAAAACTTACTTACCCAGGCAATCGAAGGGAGTCAGCGCTCTTTTGTTCGTTCGGTCTGATGAGATTGAGGAACAATGGAAGATTGTTAGCCAGATTAAATGACCAAATCCATTTCTATATCTTCCAGGCGAAATACCCATTCAGGTTAAAGCCTTCATCGGAGATAGAAAATGGCACGATCTTTAGGCTCTTAGCAAGGCTCATGGTCTGTCCCCATAAATTCCGGAGTAGTAATGGTATGCTTCTGTACATAAGAAAGGCCACAGGTAACGAAGTACCTGCGGCCAACTTGTATTTTGTGTGATGAAATTTCACGTAAAGTATTTATTTACGCGACCGTTACGTTCAGTGCTTTGGGTCCCTTTTCGCCTTCTTCCAGATCGAACGTTACTTCCTGGCCTTCGGTTAAGGACTTATAACCATCTCCAGCGATTTCCGAATAGTGAGCAAAAGCATCTTCTCCGTCTTCTTGCTCGATGAATCCAAATCCTTTGTCATCGTTGAACCATTTGACTGTTCCTTTAGACATAAAAAACTCCTCCTTGTCTGCCGTGATTTGACTGTCCTGATAACCTCAAACAAGGCGAAGTGTAATATCTTCAAGCCAAGAAAAGCACCGGGTGCAGCCTGTAAACTAAAGTCTTCCGGATTACTAATTACTAAATACTATCTTAAGTTACTATATTGCAAACAGATAAACTATAAAGTTTAGCGGCGTGAATAACAAGCCCTCCGACAGATGAGTAAGGGGCGAAGTTTGAAATTATTCTCCATTTTGTCCAGATTCAAAGCCCAACTCCAGTGATATATCGCTAACTATTGACAATTTGCCCATGTATTCTTTGGTAGAGATTGATCGGCGGCAGAAAACCGCTCAATTTTGGATAGACAAGATTTTTTGCTTCATGTTTATACAATCTATACGTGTATGTGCTTTAACTCTGTCGGAACGATTGCCGGGATAATAAGAAATTTTGTAGCAAAAAAATAAAAGTGCGAAAAAGTGGTCTAAATAACCATTTTTCTGTATACTCTATGAAATATTTCTTCTGGTATACGGACTTCATTTCTTTTTTTTGGGGGGAATTATGAATAATTTTAGAAATTCAAGTCTTATTGTTATTTTAGCTCTATTGATTACAACTTTCATGATCATGTGCACAACCGTTGCTACTGCGGAAACGCTTATAGTATCGAGAGAAGGAGGAGAATACGAAACGATCCAGGCCGCTATTGAATCCGCGAAAGCGGGTGACACAGTTCTAATAAAACCGGGCCTATACCAAGAAAATATTGTTATCGACAAAGATCTAACCATTCGTGGAGAAGGAGAATCTGAGATCGCAGCATCTAAAGACGCAAAAGGACTTCCTATAGTTGCGATCGGACCTTCAGATATCTCTGTTACTATAACCGGGTTAACTATCAGTGGAGCAGTAAAGGCTGAGAAGGGGTCCTGTCAGGATGCCGATGCCGGACTTTGTTCTTCGGGAATTGCAGTAAGAGGTAGTGCTATTGTCATCGTAACTAATTCGACTTTCACCGATAATTATATGGGAGGGCTTTACCTGAGAAATAGTGCAGAAGCAACTGTAGAGGAAAACCAGATAGTAGACAACAAAGGCAATGGAATATACCTTAGAGATTCTTCGAGTGCGACAATCAGGAAAAACCTAATCCAGAACAATAGCCGAGGCATAAGTGCACGGGACGAGGCACAGGTTACCGCTATTGAAAATACTATTGAAGCTAGCAGAAATGAGGGAATAGAGTTATCGGATAATTCCCTCGCTACCATTAAGGATAATTCTATAACTAACAGCGACGACGAAGCCATCCGACTGGAGGACTCTTCTGAAGCAAGTATTGATAGTAACAGAATATTGAAAAATGGCGGTGGAATCGGTCTTTGGGATTTTTCACAGGCGACCGTTATCGGGAATAATATTGAAGAAAGCCGGGGTGGTGTCGGCCTGTTTAACGAAGCACAAGCTACTATCAAAAACAATAAGATCTCTCAGAAAGGCAAGGAAGGGATCGGTATAGGGATCCTCAATTCTGCGAAAGCTACCGTGGAAGGAAACGAAATAGACGTAAGCATGATCGGGATTTACTCATTTAGCGATAAAGAAATCCAAGGTGGGGAAAACAGAATTAGTGGCGATTGTATAGAACTGTTTGGCAATTTGGACGGGGGGATTCGTGTTCCCGGAGAAAAAACCCGTGAAGAGAAGGTAACTTATCCAAACGACCGTTATCCGACGCTACAAGCGGCGATTGATGCGCTCCTTCCCGGCGGTGTTCTAGTCGTCAAACCGGGCCGATATGACGAAAGTGCGACAATCACAAAAAAGATGACCATTGAAACCACTGAAGCCGAGACAGTCACGTTGAGAAGCAATTCAGTCCCTGTTTCGCTTGTGGGTAACGCTGACCTGACTATCTCCGGTTTCAAGCTGGTTGGCTCCTATGGAGATGGAATTACGCTCGGCAAATCCGCTAAAGCATCCATCGTAAACTGCGAAATATCTGAAAACGGTGGAACCGGTGTTAGATTACTCGGTTCCTCGGATGCTACGATTAGCAATTGTACGATAGGGAGAAACGAAGACGGAGGTTTCAGGCTTGAAGGGTCTTCCAGATTGGTCGCAACCGAGACAAAGATAATTGGAACGGATGGAGTTGGAATTCGCCTGCAGGATTCTGCACGAATGGAGCTATACCAAAGTACAATAACCGGCAGTAAGTACGAAGGCATTAACCTCAAGGATTCATCTCAAGCCGCGATCAGTGAAAGCAACGTCATAAAGAACGGTGACGACGGGTTGGCACTCGATGAAACGAGTTGGATGAATATGGAGGAGTCGGTAATAAGGGGCAATGAAGGAAAGGGTTTCTACCTCAAGGATTCGTCCGGAATAGAACTATTCAACAGCGACATCAGGGAAAACGAGGATGAGGGAATTTATTTGAAGGATTCCACCGAAGCTATGCTGGAGAGAAACCATATTGCGGATAATGGCGAATCAGGGGTATTCATAATGGAAAAGGTCAATATCTCTCTTGTTGAAAATACAATAACAGGCAACCAAACTGGTATTGAAATCCATTACCCTAACAGGTTTGAGGGCTCAATCGAGGGTTCCGGAAACGAGATAAGTCAAAACGATCAGGACTACGATGGTCTAACAGAAGAACTCAGAGAGAGCCTGAAATAAATATTAAGGTATAATTCAAGCATATAGCTTATCTAAAATTTGACTGCGATAATTTAAAAATTCTCCGGAAATTTCGGAGGGGAGGAGAAAATAAGCACTTTGAACTGCAACTGCATAAATACATTCAATAAAAGAAAAGCCTTGGCTACATTACTCATTTTGGTTTTCACAATCTCATTGCAGATACCAGGATCCCTCGTCTACGGCGACCAAACCGGATCCATTTGGGTATTGCGGGATATCGAAGATTACGACGGAGCAGAAAAGTGGAAGAAGTTTAACAGGGAAAAAGAGGAACTTCACTATGAGGCAAATTACTCACGGGGTAGCTTTACTTTCACAAAGACCTATACGGGAGAAACAAAGAGCATGCACCCTTACTCTGACCTGGTTCACGGCGAATCTACGACACATAAAGCCGAGTGGGGCAGTCCGCCAAAAAGGATGAGACCCGGGGAGAAATACCCGCTTGACTTCTACCTCGGCATGGTCGAGGACAATTCTTCCTATTACTCGCTGACTGCGTTCGCTGTAACCCGGCTTAACGGTAACATGCTGGAAAAAGGTTACGCAAAGTTAAACTCGAAAAACAACTGGCGTCCGACGGACGAAACACTGATATTAGAGCCGCCGGAAGGAAGAACCGAGGGTCAAAAGCTCGAACTGAAGCTATCCCTGGGCAACAGCTGGATGAAAACCATCTACGTTTACGAGTGGATGAAGGCCTCGGAGGCCTCCAAAGTGAAGCCCCCGGCACCCTACGAAAAACCGGAACAAAATACTTCCCCGGCTAGAGAACTGGACTACGAAGTGCCGAAAGACAAGAACGGGAACTACATAGATTCAGGGATCAGGTTCAATAACCTTTCCGGAGAAGTCATGGTAAGGCGCGGAGACGACCCGCTTGGCTGGGAATTTGCCCACCTCGACATGGTTATCTACGAGGGAGATCGCATAAAGACTGAGCATAATAGCGGCGCAGAGATAACACTGAAAGATCTGACTGCGTTCAAGATGAAACCCGAATCCGAAGTTATAGTTGATACTCACCCGGAGAAGAAAAACAAGATAGTAATGCTCGCCGGCAAGGTCTGGACAAACGTAAAGCAAATGGTCACCGAAGG
>CAZTJJ010000042.1:0-12829 GCA_964614065.1 uncultured Thermotogae bacterium | reverse complement strand
TCGGAATTAGCTGCAGGCCTGAACTTAAATAATCTAGATGTTTCAATAATATTCCCTGAGAAGTACTTGCTGCAAAGAATTTTCCCAACCGAACTGTCAGAAGTAGTGCAAGAAGACTACGAAAGTCGGGGTATCAAGTTCGCAAACGAAGATCTTCCAGAGAAAATAAATAAACACAACGGCAAATACGAGGTAACCACCAAACAGGGTAATACACTACGAGGAGATTTAGTAATAGTCGGGATCGGAGTATCTCCAGCAGTAGACCTGTGTGAGCACGGCGACTTTGACGTCTTCGAGGGAATAGAAGTAAATGAGTATCTAGAGACATCCTGTCACGAGGTTTACGCGGCAGGGGATAACGCTTATTTCCCTTTTGCTGCCCTTGAAGACTGTGTGAGAATTGAACACTGGGATAACGCAATACACCAGGGGAAGCTGGCAGGCAAGAATATGGCTGGAGCCAAGGAACCCTACAATTACATTCCTTACTTCTACTCTGATCTGTTTGACTTTGGATTTGAAGCTTTGGGAGAAGTCGATACCCATTTAAACACATTCATCGACTGGCAGCAAGAAAAAAGATCAGGCGTCATCTATTACCTGTCAGAGGAGGGTAAAATCCGTGGTGTCCTGTTACTTGGTGTCTGGGGTAAAAAGGGGGAAGCCCGAAAGCTAATCAGGCGAAAGGAGTGCTTCCGCGAGGAAGATCTCTCCGGTACCATTGGTTAGTTGAACCTGAACTTCACCAGACGTAATCACACAAAGAAACAAGGAACCGGCCAACGAGCCAAAAAAAGAGTATCTTACTAGTGCCAAGTTAGTTAATCCAGACATGTATCACACAACTACTTAACACCACTACAAGAAGATTCGTCATAGGGTCAAGAACCCCGCAGTAAGCTATGAGTTTTTCACGACAATTTTTGGTGATTTGAATTGAAAAGCTATTTAACTGACAAAACAGTACTCATCACGGGCGGAGCAAAGAGAATAGGACGACAGATAGCGACTTCTCTTGCCCGGCATGGAATAAATGCGGTAATACATTACAAATCATCCGCCCAAGAAGCACAAGCTTTGCAAAACAGGCTGCATGATCTTGGAGTAAAATCGTGGACAATTCAAATGGATTTGTGTTCAGAAACTGATCTCTCTGAATTCATTTCTCTGGTAAGAAAACGAGTTGGAAAACTAGATTTTCTCATCAACAATGCCTCCATCTTTCATACAGCAGACTTGGATAAACTGGGTTTCGAGGACTTAATCACAAATATTAGCGTTAACTCCTGGGCCCCATTTTCTCTTACCAGGTCATTCGTGAACGAGTTTGACGAGGGAAAGGTTATCAACCTCCTCGACACGCGAATCGCTGGCTACGATTGGGACCACGTCGGATACTACTTGAGTAAAGTACTCCTAGAAAGAATCACAAAGATGATGGCCCTAAAGTATGCGCCGGAATTCACAGTAAATGGGGTCGCTCCAGGTTTAATTACGCCACCCACTGGTGGGAGTCAAGAATACCTGAAGAAAAGGCTCGGTCGCGTCCCCCTCGAAACCCACGGTGAAAAAACAGACGTTGCAGAAGCTGTGCTTTTCTTGCTCCAATCAAGCTTTATTACGGGTCAGATCATCTACGTAGACGGTGGAAGAAACTTGTTACACGAATTGGAGGGATAAAGTGTCGATCAATAACCATTCCTCAAATAAAAAAGATAGCTTGGATAAGATTAAAATCAATGACCTCTCGATCCCGTGTATTATAGGTACCGAAGCTTACGAAAGAGAAGATAAACAACAGGTAATCTTAAACCTGACTTTATTCGTCGATTTAGAAGCAGCTGGAAAGAACGATGAACTATCCAAAACAGTAGATTACAGCAAACTAAGCAAAGAGATATATGAAATGGTTGTGGAGACAAAGTTACACTTAATTGAGACCCTTGCTCATAGAGTAGCAGACATGGTTTTGAATCATAACCGCGTAAAAAAAGCAATTGTCTCTATCAAAAAACCCTCCGCTTTACCACTGGCAAAAAGCACTGAGGTCCAGATAGTTAGAGAGAAATCCTGAAAGCGTAAACCTAGACTGATAAATCGCTTGCACGCCTAAATGAACCAACTGACGGTAAGAGTTCTTCACACCCACTCTGAGCGGCAAAATAAAGAGTGTCCTGGCCGTACTCCTCATTGACCGCATCTATCACTTTCAACAACTCTTTACGTCTCCTTCTCTCCGGGAAAATGGGTCGAGTAAGCGCGTCGCTCTTTTTCAAGTTAGAGGCTTTTATCCCCACCAATGTCGGGGTAGAAGGAAACCCAAGCCTGGGTTTAATCTTGAGACAAGCAGAATATATCACGCTACCATCATCTACGTGCCTCCCCAGCGTAAGCTGTTTACCTTTAACGTTATACTCCCCATCCCTCGCGAACAATTTCACGGTGCTGGCCACCAATCCTCGCTTTCGCAACCTATACCCTACCTGCTGGGCCAGCTTAAACAACACGGGTAACGCTTTGCTGGGAGTGCGTTTATAGTCAGGCAGGGTTAAAGAATTACTAACCGATTTCACTTCCTCGGTGTAATCAGCGGGAAGAACTGGGGACGGATCTTTACCCTGGCCCATCATTTTTAGCCTTGCTCCGTTAACCCCAAATTCTTGCTTGAGCTCTCTTTCTGGAAATTCCCCCAGTTGAGGAACTGTTTTTATACCCATCCTATTCAGGCGTTCTTTCACTCTCCAGCCTATGCCGTTCAAATCTGTCAGAGCTATATCCTCTAATACATCAGTAATCTGATCGTCTTTTATTAAGGTGATGCCGTCGGGTTTATCCATGTCCGAAGCCAGTTTGGCAAGTAGTTTGTTTCGAGCAACGCCCACAGAACAGGTAATAAAGTCCCCCAGCTGATCTCTTACCTTTCGCTTTATATCTTTAGCAACGGTCTTAGGACCACCCAAACTAAGCTCCGAAGAGGTTAAATCCAAAAAGGCTTCGTCAATTCCAAACGGCTCCAGTCTTGAACTGTATGATTTCAATATGGAGAAAAAGTTGCTGGTGATCCATTCGTACTTGTCAGGATCCCCCGGAACCAAGGTTAACTCAGGACATAGCTCTCTCGCCTTCCAGGTAGACATGGCAGACTTCACTCCAGCTTTTTTAGCCTCCCTGGAAGCAGCAGCTACAACTGTCTTAATGGTAGGCTTGCCAGTCACTACTATAGGTTTACCCCGTAAATTCGGATTGGCTTGCTGCTCTACAGAAGCAAAATAAGAATCCATATCTATATGAAATATCAATCTATTCATTGACGATAGTCCTCAGCTACCCATAAATTGACCAGTTCCCACCTAAGTTTTTTACCATTAAATATCAACTGAAAAACGTCTTCGCCAACGGTCACGGAAAAATGATGCAGCGGTGCTTCACCCTCAAAAGATCGATGATAGAGGTTAACTTTATCTATATCATGTTTTCTGCCCTGCCAGAAGAACCATACGGGCTCAACCTTCCTTGAAGAAAACTTGACGCCAACCTTTACTGGCTGATTTATACCTTTATACATAATAACAGATAACCTATACCACGAAACTACTAACCACCGTATGCCAAAGGAAGATTACACCTTCCTGATTACTCCCACAACTATTCCTCGTATATCTACTTTCTCGGGTTTCCTTACTATGGTTTCATACTCAGGGTTCGCGGGCTCCAGATGTACGTTCTCATCGATCTTTTTCAATTTCTTAACTGTACCCTTCTCATCATCAACTATGACAACTACGATATCGCCAACATCGGCTTGTGATTGTTGCCTGACAACTAAAATATCGCCTTTATAGATGCCAGCACCCGTCATAGAATCTCCCTTTACTCTCAGGGCAAACAGATCACCCTGATTTGGGAATAACTCTTCTAACTTTAGCAAGCCCTCAAGATTTTCTACCGCCAGCGTTGGGCCACCAGCAGCAACAGAACCTACAACGGGCAACCCCTTGGAATTGCCAAAAAGCTGTTCGGTCTTTTCCTTGACCGGTTTAATACCTCTCGCTCGGCCTGCCTGCCTGGTAATCCACCCCTTCCGCTCAAGTGCTGCCAAGTGATCAACCACGCCCTTAGTAGAACCAATGGAGAACTCTCGTCCTATTTCTCGTACGGTTGGAGGGCGGAAAGATTCCTCTATCGCCCGACAGATAAACTTCAATATAGCTTGCTGCCTCTCAGTCAAGTTAAAATTAGCCATGAAAAGTCACAACGTATTTTACTAAACATTTGTTTAGTAGTCAATGCTTGGATAGCAATCCTCCGTCAAATTTCGATTGATAATGCGTGCTGGTATTGATATAAAACCTGCGAAAACGGTGAACCCAGCGCTTTCATTGAAAATTCGAGGTCAATATGGTAAGTTAATTGATGATTACCCTGGAGGGGTGGTCGAGTGGCCGAAGACGATGGCTTGCTAAGCCATTGCTGGGTGGGAACTCAGCCGTGGGTTCAAATCCCACCCCCTCCGCCAAAGACAAAAAGACGGCATCGGTCTCTTGTCATCCAGTATCTGTCTGTCCTATCAAAGTTAATACCCATTCCAGATGGTAAACGTTGAAAAAAAATCCCTTGATCTTAGAATATTTGACCTGTCTCTATAGCTACATTGGAATCAGGAGGGTTTGTGAATAATAGAAACGACCCTATACCAAAAATCTTAAAAATTGTGACCGAGAATAAGATTTGTGACACCTGCCTAGGCCGTCTTTACGGGCAACTCAGTCACGGACTGACAAACAAAGAACGTGGTAAATCGCTTCGAGTGACAGCAGGCTTAGCCGCAAACAAGGGTATCAAAGAACCTGAAACCTGCGACGTCTGCGAAGGGCTGCACTCGAACTTAGATAAGTGGGTTGAAAAAGCAATAGAAAAAGTCAAAAACTACGAATTCCACAGTTTTCTTTTCGGCAATAGGTTAGAAAAAAGGTTAATCCAGAACCAGATCTCTATCGAAAAAAAGTACAAACTCGAAAATTCTGAAAACTTCAGCCACTCAATTAACCGCCTCTTAGGTAAACACTTTAGAGACGAGCTGGAAAGTAGGGGCCTACAGGTCGAAGCAAATTTCGAGACCCCTGACATAACAATTTTGGTAGACTTCAGAAATCAAAACATTAAAACAACGGTGCGGTCTGTATATATCTACGGTAGATACTTAAAACTGGCTCGGGGTATCCCCCAGACGATATTTCCATGCCCAAAGTGCGGTGGTAGTGGTTGCGAGGAATGTTCCTATACAGGTAAAGCTTATCCTACATCCGTTGAAGAAATAGTATCTCCACCGGCTCAAGAACTCAGTCGCGCAGGGTCAACAGTGTTTCACGGTGCAGGTCGGGAAGATATAGACGTATTATGTCTTGGTCAGGGCCGACCATTTGTTCTTGAACTAGAGAATCCAAAAATCAGAAAGATAAACCTCTATGCTTTAACGGAGAAAATTAACGAGGATGACCCGAAAAAGGTAAAGGTGAACGAACTCAAAATTGTCACAAAAAACGCAGTTCAAGAGATTAAAGCTGCCAAACCGGATAAGATCTATAGAGCCGTGGTTAAATGTGATAGGGAAATAACTGATGGCAAGCTAGACAGTGTATTAGCTACAATCGAGGGGAGAGTCTTCCAACGTACCCCAACTAGGGTCGCTCACAGAAGGGCAGACAAGATAAGAGCAAGAGAAGTGTTTAAGGTTAAAGGTAAAAGGATATCTAAAAAAAGGTACCAAATTATCTTATGGGCCGAAAGTGGACTCTACATCAAAGAGCTCTTTACCGCCGGTGGCAACGAGATACTACCTGCTCCATCAGAGCTTTTAAAGGCTAAACTGACTGTAAAAGAATTGGATGTCTTGGATATACCTGGATGTCTGAAGGAAGGAAGCGATCAATCGTATCATTTTCATCAAGATGAAAAAAATGTTGAAGAAGCTTTTGCTGGGATCAATTAAACTATATCAGAGGGCAGTATCGCCCAATCTGCCCAATTCTTGTAGATTCTACCCAACATGTTCCGAGTACAGCAAACAGGCAATTCAACGCTACGGGCCAATCAAGGGCTTATATCTAGGAATTAGAAGAATTCTGCGCTGCCACCCATTGAACCCTGGAGGATACGACCCAGTACCTGGAATGGAGGATAACGAAGAATTAACAAACAAAGACAAAGGGAACAAAGCTAAGGAGGGCAAATAATTATTAGTCAGTGACGATCTTTGATAGGTCGCCGACCTTCATGAACAACTCCCGCAATTTTAACAAAAAGTTTAACCTATTCTTCCTTTGGGCTTCCTCTTCAGCCATGACCATGACGTTATCAAAATAACGATCTATCGGAACCTTCAACTCTAGTAAACGAGCGATAACCTCTTGATATTGTTGGTCTTCAACCAACCTCCTGATCTCACCAGCTTTTTCATCGGTCTTATCCCAGAGATCGAGCTCCTCTTGTAACTCAAGCATCTCTGGATCGAATTTCCCTTCCTGGTCGTCACGAGCAATATTCACGATTCGAGTAAACGAATCTGCAAGACGTTTTAATTCCGGTTTGTTCTTGAAGGCCTGCAGGCTCTTCGCTCTCAAATACGTATCGGAAATATCCCCGTCATCCCTTGCCATGACTGCATCTACAATATCGTAGGAAAAGTCACATTTCCTCTTAAGAACGCTTGCTAATCTCTCTTTTAAATAAATTTTAAGTTTTGTGCTGGCTCCTTGCATACCTTCCAAATCATACAAGCCAGCTGAAAAATCAATCAGATCATAAACATTAACTGATAACTCCCCTTCGATGACGGTCCTGATGACGCCGTCGGCTTTCCTGCGCAGTCCGTAGGGGTCACGCGTGCCCGTAGGCTCCTCTCCGAGCAGAAATGAACCAATTAAGGTATCCAGTTTATCTACAATACCGACAATCGCGCCCACAGTAGATTCAGGGACTCCATCAGTCGACGATCTTGGTTTATAGTGTTCATTAATCCCTATAACGACTTCTTCAGGTTCACCATCCAGTTCGGCATAATGAGCACCTATTTTTCCCTCTAAAGAGGGGAACTCATCAACAACTTCAGTAACCAAGTCCGCTTTACATAGTGCAATTGTTCTGCCGACATCCGCAAACGCAAACTCGGACCGTTTCAATTGGACAACGAGATGCTCAGCAATCTCTCTCATCCTTGAGACTTTATCCCATACCGACCCAAGCTCCTCCTGGAAAGTCACTTTCTTTAATTCTTCTGTGTAATCTTCGAGAGACCGCTCACGATCGTGTTCGAAGAAAAACTTCGAATCTCTTAGCCTGGCGTTGATAACGGATTCATAACCTTTCCTGATTTTTCCCGACTCATCATGAACTCCATCACGAAATCCTATAAATCGGGGTACAGGCTGACGGTCCGACTTGTTAACGAGGGGAATCAGTCTCGCTTCTTCAGTTAAAGTTTTGAACAGTAATTCGGAAGGTAAATCGAGATACTTTTCCGGGAAGGATCCATGAATCAAGCTGGGGAATTCTAAGCTGTCGGCGAGTAACTGAATAAAGCTCTCCTCAACAGCAACAGTGGCGTCTAGCTCTTGCGTTTTCTTGTCCAACTGCTCCATTAGATTTTGTTCCCGTTCGTCCGGATCAACTATTACAAAACTTTCCCTCAATTGTGTCTCGTAGTTCTCAGGTGCCCTGAGGTGAACCGAACGCTTTCCATGAAATCTATGTCCTCTCGTATGATCTGAAGACCTGACATCACCAATCGTGAACTCCAGCGGCTGGTTCCCATAGAGACACATACACCACCTCACAGGCCTTATGAAGGTCAATCCAGTAGCATCCCAGTGCATCTTCTCTGGCTGATCCAACCTGCTAACTACCTGGGTCAGCAATCCCGGCAGAAGGTCCTCGGTCTCCTCGCCTTCTCTTTTCTTCTCCACGAAGAAATACCTACCCTCATCAGTATCCTCTAAGGAGAGACTGGAAGCTGGAACACCATGACTTTCGGCAAACTTCACCGCTGGCAGATCGTAGTCCCCATCTTCATCCAGCCCTATATCTTCAGATGGACCCCTGTGCCTTTCTATCTTATCCGCTTGCTTTTCCTGTAACCCTTGTACTCGCAGCGCAATGCGTCTTGGAGTATAAAAAAGCTTTACTTGTTCACAGCTGAGATCCTCTTCTGCCAATGCCGTTACAAGGTCCTGGCGAAATTGACCTGCCACCGTTGAGAGGTATAGTGGTGGGATTTCTTCGGTACCCAATTCAAACAATAGGTCTTTGCTCACTACAACAGTCCTCCAGGGCTTCCACGTACCGAGAAGCTATTCTTTCGGCGAGACTCCGAATTCGAGCAATATATTTTTCTCTCTCAGTCACACTTATCGCGTTTCGGGCCAACAGAATGTTAAAATAGTGTGCAGCTTTTAACGTCATGTCGTAGGCAGGATAGTATAACCCCTTACTTAAGCAGCTATCGGCTTCTTGTTCAACAAGATTGAAGAGAGTTTCATTCCTGCCAACATCGGCGAAGTCAAAATTATAAACGGAGAACTGCCTCTCCTTCTCCTTAAACATACGGCGATATGTAAAATCGTCGTTCCAGCTAAGATCATAGACACTGGCTTTTTCTTGTATGAAAGTAGCAATTCTCTCAATCCCGTAGGCGAGTTCCACGGATACGGGATCCAAATCCATCCCCCCTACCCGTTGAAAATATGTAAATTGAGTAATCTCCAAGCCGTCAATCCATACTTCCCAACCGTTGCCTCGGGCACCAAGAGAAGGAGACTCCCAATTGTCGTCCACAAACCTAACGTCGTGATCTGCCAAGTTAATACCTATGTGTTCCAAACTATGTAGATACAAATCCTGGACGTCTTCAGGTGGTGGTTTTAATATAACCTGATATTGATGATGCAACCTGACTCTAATCGGGTTTTTACCGTAACGGCCATCAGGTGGTCTACGACTTGGTTCAACATAACCAACCCTTAACGGATCGGGGCCCAAAGAACCAAAAAAAGTGCCGGGGTTAAAGGTCCCGGCACCAGTTTCAACATCGTACGGCTGGATTATTAAGCAACCTTGATGCAGCCAATATTCCTCGAGGCCGGCTATGATTTCCTGAACATTCATTTTTTCAGTTCTTATAACCTTCCTCGGACAGCTGGACTAACTTACCAAACACCTCGTCGTCCCTAACGGCAATATCCGCTAACATCTTCCTATTTATGTCAACATCAGACTTGGTTAATCCCCCCATAAACTTCGAATAAGAGGTATCATACATCTTAGACGCCGCACCAATCCTTGTAATCCACAGCTTCCTGAAATCCCGTTTCTTTCTCCTTCTATCGATATAGGCGTTCTTCATTGCCTTCATAACGGACTGTTTTGCAATCTTGTAGCAATTTCCTCTCTTACCGTAGAAACCCTTAGATCGCTGAAGTATCTTCTTTCGCGCTTGTAATCTTACGTTCCCTCTCTTAACCCTGGGCATAAATTACCTCCGAAGCTATCTAAATAGTTGTGGTCTTGGTCTCCTAAGAGCTCAGAAGTTTCTCTAGGTTTTTCTTTTGTTCTCCCGTAACTTCTTTATCTTTTCTGGCCTCTCTTTTGTTGCTCGACTTTTTTTTGGTTTGCTTGTGTACATAACCTGACTTTTTATGCGTTAACTTCCCATTTTTCGTCTGTTTAAATCTCTTCGCAATACCTTTGTGAGTTTTCTTTTTTGGCATATTAATCTCCTCCCGGTTTGAGCAACATCTGGACTACTTGACCTTTTAGGGTCGGCTTCTGGTCGACGTCACCGACCTCACTCGTCTCCTCTATTATTTCATTCAACAGATCGTAGCCCCTATCCTTATGGGCCTTTTCCCTTCCACGGAAAAAGACTGTAGCTCGGACTTTGTGTCCTTTCTTCAAGAAACTCTTTATATGATCTACCTTTGTATTAAAGTCATGTTCTTCAATCTTAATAGAAAACTTTATTGTCTTTAGCTTTTTCTTCTTTTGCTGGTTTTGTTTTTTCTTCTTTTGCTGATACTTGTACTTTCCGTAATCCAGAATTTTCGCCACTACAGGGTCAGCGTCCGGTGCTACTTCAACAAGGTCTAGATCCCGATCTTCTGCTTTCTTTAAAGCATCCTCCAGACTCATTACTCCGACCTGCTCTCCATCGTTATTGATAACTCTTACCTTGCTTGCCCTAATTTCGTGATTAACTCTGGTTTCGTTCGAGATTTTTGCCCTCCTGGTTATAAAAGTTGTGCACGTCAAACACCCTCCGGAACCTTCTGGTACAAACCTTCCTGTAAAATATAGTTCAAAACAGGCCTGGGAACCATATTCTTAATCGACTTTCCCTTCGCAACCCGTTCCCTAATGTCAGTAGAAGATATCGATATCTCATCCATATCCAAAAACCTTAAATCCTTGCCCTCAAATATGTCTCCTACAAAATCCTCTTTCTTGTATCCACCTCTTGGCGCAATGATAAATGGACAACCACTCAGTAGTTTCTCGGGTTGTTTCCAAGTATCAATTTTTATTAGATTATCGGCACCAACTATAAATGCTACCCTGGCAAACTTTTCTTTCATTGTCTCTATCGTGTCCACAGTATAAGACGGTCCCCCTCTTTCAATCTCAACTCGAGAGACTTCAAAATGGTCCTCATCTTCTACTGCCAATCTAACCATTTCGTGGCGAACTTCTGCGTCCAACAACCCCCTGGTTGGCTTATGAGGAGGATTCTTCGACGGGATTAAAATAACTTTATCCAGACCGATCTGGTCCATCGCCTCTTCCGCAACTTTAATATGTGCATTGTGGACCGGATTAAAAGTACCACCAAACAATCCCACTCTAAATGACGAGCTCAAATTCCCTTCCTCCTATTTGTACAATGCTACCATCAGTTGCACCATTCGATTTCAGCTTCTTAATAACACCTTTCTCTTCTAACTTTTCCTGAAAGTATTCTGGTGCATCCTGGGTCGAAAAATCAAGCATTTCCGCCAGTTCTTCGATTTCCTGTCCTTCAACCAAGTATCTTTCTCCCTTTTTCACGACCCTAAACCCCCTCTCTCCTTCGAATTCATACAGGCGAAACCTGTTATCTGTTTCAGCTTTTTCATCTTCTTCAGATTTATCACATTCCTGTAGCCTGTCGTAAGTTGCACCAACTAAACCACTGACCCCTTCCCCGGTAGCTACAGAAATAGGAGTTAAAGCTACACCTTCATTTAAAAACCTCTTGCATTGCTTATCCACCTGGTCCCCATCAATTAAATCTATCTTATTACCCACGACCATTTCGGGCATCTTCTCTAAATCGCCATCGTACTTCCTAAGTTCGTCTCTCAAAGTTTTCCAATCTTCTAACGGGTCTCGACCCTCAATTCCTGAGAGATCGACCATGTGGAGAAGCAGGTTGGTCCTGCCCAAGTGTCGTAAAAAATCATCACCTAGCCCTCTACCCTCGTGGGCTCCCTGGATCAGACCTGGTATATCAACCGCCACAAAGCTATTCCAGTCACCTACATCTACTACTCCCGGGTGTGGGTCCAAAGTAGTAAAGTGGTAGTTGCCTATCTTTGGTTTTTGAGCAGATATCTTGGAAATTAAACTTGATTTACCTACATTGGGAAAACCAATTATCCCCACGTCGGCCAGCAATTTTAGCTCCAGTTTCAAATATCTCTCTTGCCCTTCTCCACCCAACTCCCGAAGTCTTGGCGCCGGAAACCACGAAGACGCGAAGGCTTTGTTACCCCTACCACCTCGACCACCTTCCACGACTAAATAATTCTGGTCCTCAGTGGTTAAGTCCACAAGTTTTTCGTCAGTTTCTCCGTCGTAAACAACCGTGCCCACCGGCACGTCGACAAACAAGTTCTCTGCCGATTTTCCCGTTTTACTTTGAGCTCCGCCGCCATGGCCAGAATTGGCAACAAATTTGTTTTTCTTTTCAAACTTTAGAAGGGTATTTACACTTTTCTCGGCGCGGAGGTAAACATCGCCCCCGTCGCCCCCGTCGCCACCATCCGGCCCGCTATGTCTTTGTCCATATTCACGTTTAAAGCTAATTTTTCCGTCGCCACCATTCCCAGCTTTTACTATAATTGCTGCTTCATCTACAAACATATAATCACGCGAGGTGGTTCATAGGAAAGTTCGTTACATGGAATGTGACTTTATGAAGGTATAACAACGCTAATATACTTCTGACTTGATCCTTCAAACTTTACATAACCAGATTCTTTTGCAAAAATGGTGTGGTCCCTGCCCATCCCAACGTTCTTTCCCGGTTTAAACTTAGTACCTCGTTGTCTCACTATGATATTCCCAGGTTCTACCCACTCGCTACCAAATTTCTTAACGCCAAGGCGTTTTCCAGCGGTATCGTGAACATTCTGCGTAGAACCACTACTTACCTTATGCGCCATTATTATCTTACCTCCCTAATAATCAATATCTTCTATTCTCACTTTCATGTAAGGCTGGCGATGGCCGAGTTTGGTTCGTTGCCCTTTCCTTTTTTTGTATTTAAAGACCGTAATTTTCTCATCCCTATCGTTCTCCAATATTTCTCCCTGAACGACAGCTTCTTCTAAGAACGGCTGGCCTATTGCGATATCATCTTCGTTTCTTATCATCAAAACACAATCAAACTCGACTTCTTCTCCTTCGTTTTTCCCTTTTAGTTTCTCGATCTTGATCTCAGTCCCTGGCTCAACCCTATATTGTTTTCCGCCAGTTTTTATAATTGCGTACATTATTTCCTCCACAAGATATTAAT
>CAZTJJ010000041.1:5267-12840 GCA_964614065.1 uncultured Thermotogae bacterium | reverse complement strand
TCCCTGTGTTTACAGGCTATATGCAGAGCCATCCCGAGATCGATCTGGTAGTTACGGACCACGGTGCATTAACGGCCACACAGGAGGAATTCTTCAAATCGGCTGGGTTGGAACATGGAGAGGTCTACGGAGCCGGGTTTGATCTATCACCGGCAACAGCTCGAGCGATCAAGAGTGGTTACACCAATCTTGTCCTCGATCAGCAGCCCTATTTGCAGGGCTTCTTGCCCATATTCCAGATTTACTTAACTGCACAATACAATTTCTCCGGGTTACATATCGACACGGGATCTGGTCTTGTTGGACCGAGTAACATTGACGTAATAGCGCCGCTTGCGGAGCAAGGTATCCGCTAGTAAACGCTAACCAATGCATACTAAAAACGGGCCGAACGTCTTTTTCGGCCCGTTTTTTATTACCATGATTGTGTGGTTAAGTGGGATAATCTTGTGTTAATGCCTGCTGGAGGCTCTATCGAGTGCGGCAGGTAGTAACATAGCTGTGGCCTGGTCCAGGAGTTGATAATTGTGAAACAGTGGAGACGTGAAGAACTTGAACAAAGGAGAGCAATCACCAGCGATGATCCGTTGGAGCTTTTAAAAAGGGCCGTGGTCAATTACGACGAAAAGGCGGCCCCTAAAGCGGCGGAACAAGTAATTAGGCAGAATATCCCCCCGACCAAGGGGTTGGAGGCAATGACAGAGGCAATTAGGTTCATTGGCGATGGTTTCGATATAGGTGAGCTCTGGTTGCCCGATCTGGTTGGAGCAGCGAAAGCAATGACCGCGGCCAGTGACGTGCTCGAAGAAGAAATCAAAAGAAAAGGTCAGGAGATAACTGCGCTTGGTACTGTATTGTTAGGCACCATGGCGGGAGATATACACGATATCGGTAAGACCATGCTGGGAACTTTACTTACCGCGGAAGGTTTTCGAGTAAGGGATTTGGGGACTGATGTATCCGCAAATCAGTTTACCGAAGCATTGGAGGAGCATCGGGCTGACATAATTGCGATGTCATCGTTGTTAACCTCAAGTGCCCCACATCAGGGAAAAGTGATACAGGCCCTGCGGGATCAAGGGCTTCGTGATCGGGTCAAGGTTTTGGTTGGAGGTGCAGCTATCAGTCAAGAATTTGCTGACCAGATTGGCGCGGATGGTTACGATCCTACCGCACCCGGAGGTGCCAAGTTGGCCACGCATATGATGGAAGGGGGTGAGTCAGAATGACTGAATTTGGTTTTAAACGAAATTTTCCGCCCCTTGAAATACTTTCAGAGGGAGACGTTAAAGACATTCATAAGGGAATCCTGGACACGCTTGAGAATACCGGAATTAGATTTGAAAGCGAAAAGGCTCTGGAAATACTGGGTGACTACGGATGCGAAATCGATTCAGAGAAAAACGTTGTGAAGTTTCCGCCCTTTCTTGTGGAAGAATCTCTTTCGAAAGCGCCAAGTAGTTTTCGTTTGCACTCGAGAAACCCGGATGACGAACTGATTATTGGAGGAGATTCGGTTTATTTTGAAGGCTCGGTAGGAATGCGGGCCGCAGATCCAAGAACCGGAGAAAGGTTTACACCTACATTAGAAGAAGATATTCAGGGCGTTAAGGTTTTGGATTCCCTGGACAATATTCATAGTCTTGTATCCTACTGCCCTTACAACGAAATTCAGGGAATTCCCGATGCTTTAAGGTATACGTTAAACGCCGCGGTCAGGTTTATGCACTCGACCAAGGTAGCGCGGACTGCCTCGGTTTCTGGTTCTGGCCAGTTTTCGATGAAAATGGCTCATTTGTGTGGTATGGGTATCGATGCCAATGTCGAACCGGCACCTCCTTTGACCTTTTACAAAGATGCTATCGAGAATCTTTTCTTTGCCTGTGAGGTACGTGAGTATCAGGATTTTCCAATCCGGTTTGGTGATGGAGACGTTATGGGCGCTACTGCTCCCGCCACCTTCGCCGGTTCGCTGGTCACCAGCAGTGCAGAGATAGCTGCTGGCATTGTTTTAACTCAGCTTGTTCAGCCCGGTAAGCCAGTATACGCGGGTCACTTTGTTTATCCTCAAAATATGAAATATGGCCACCCCGGTTTTGGTGGGATAGAGTACGGTCTACAACAAGCTGCTTTTAACCAAATTTGGAGAAAGTGCGGGATACCGACTTATGACGCCGGTGGTCCCTCTTATGTACTGTCAAAGAATATAGGTTATCAGACGGGAGCTTCTAAGATGCAAAACTTGATGGTATCAGCTCTCTCGGGTTCACACGTAATTGTAATCGCCGGAGCTCTATTTGCCGAACTCACCTGGGCTCCAGAACTCGCCGTGCTGGATAATGATATCTGCGGTAGCGTGGGACGATTCATCAAGGGGTTTACAGTTAACAATGATACCCTGGCCCTTGATTTAATTGACCAGGTGGGCCAGATTCCGGGTACGTATTTGGACAAAGCACATACCAGAGAATGGTGGCAGAAAGAATTCTATCAGCCGAAGGTCTGGGACGATACTCCGTACGACTTGTGGGTAGAACGGGGGAGGAAAAACGCTTTGGATTTCGCGCATGAGCGAGTGGAGGAATTGCTTTCCACCTACGAATCTGCAGCACTTCTTACTGAAAAGCAACAAGAGGGAATAGAAGAAATCCTTCAGGAAGCAATTGATCATTATCAGGCTAAAGAAATGTTAACGGAAGATGAGGCTCAACAGTTCTGGAATACCTGGAACTCGGTTTACCATCAATAGATAGTAAGAACTGGGTCTGGTAGAATAATCCTGATGAATTAATCCAATCTGAGTGTAAAGCGGTACGCTAAGGATAAACCGTTTGGGGGTTTAGGTGATGTTATTATTCGGAAAAGGCTGGTATCTTTTGCCGGGTAAGAAAACCTGCTCCTGAAGAGTGGTCAAAACAGTAAAGGAGAATTTATGGATGTAGTTAAAAAATATGAACTCTTTTCTATTCCACCAAGATGGTTACTGTTAAGGATCGAAACAGAAAGCGGATTAGTTGGATGGGGGGAACCGATCGTGGAGGGAAGAAGTTACACGACTTCCGCGGCTGTAACCGAATTGATGGACAATTACGTAGTGGGTAAGGACCCAGGCAGGATTGAAGATATCTGGCAAGTTCTCTATAGAGGCGGATTTTATCGAGGTGGCCCGATCTTAATGAGTGCCCTGGCCGGCATTGATCAAGCTCTATGGGATATCAAGGGTAAATCTCTTGGTGTTCCGGTTTATGAATTGCTCGGAGGAGCAGTTCGCGAAAAAATCAAAACCTATTCATGGGTAGGAGGAGATGAGCCCGATCAAGTGGCGGAGGAAGCTCTGGAAAAGAAAAATCAGGGCTTTACCGCGTTAAAGATGAACGTGGCCGGGAAGCTGGAACGCGTGGAGACGGTCACCGCGACGAACAAGATCAGGTATAGACTTCACGTAGTACGGGAGGCTGTGGGGCCAGACGTGGATATAGCTGTCGATTTCCACGGGCGGGTGAGCAAGTCCTTGTTTCCCCGGGTAGCAGAGGTGCTTGAAGAATTCCAACCCTACTTTTTCGAGGAGCCTATTATTAATTCTCATCCCGTAGAAATGAGTAAATTAAGGCAGCGAACGACTGTACCTATCGCTTTTGGAGAAAGACTCTACTCTCGACTGGATGTCAGGCCTTATCTGGAAGAGCGAGCGGTCGATATCTTACAGCCGGACTTATCTCACGCGGGAGGTATAACTGAATGCAGAAAGATTGCCTCCATGGCCGATGCCTACGAAGTAGACATGGCTTTTCACTGTCCGTTGGGCCCCGTGGCTTTGGCAGCCTGTTTGCAGGTGGATGCGGTTTCCTACAACACTTTGATTCAGGAACAAAGTATGGGTTTACACTATAATGAGGAAGTATCGGTACATGATTACATTGAGAATCCGGAGATTTTTACACAAGAAGATGGCTATCTGTCCCTTCCAGAGGAGCCAGGCCTGGGAGTACAGCTTGACGAATCAGCTATAAGGAGTGCCGATGCCGGTGATCAAAATTGGAAGAATCCAATCTGGAGAAGAAAAGACGGGTCATTGGCTGAATGGTAAGGAATGTAATAAGTTCTTAGTAAAGCTTACCTTAGCTTGCATCGGTTATGTTGCAGATGGGACCTCTTTTTACATATTTTTGACCTTGTTGGGTTCTCAAGTTGCCCGTAACGGGATCATGGGCACTTTGGGATGCCTTCAGCTACGCCGGGCGAGTGAGTAACATAAAATGTGTTTGAGGTGAGATTTAATGTTAGTTGCGGTTACCGGGGCTAGTGGCGAGGTTGGGCAGGAAGTAGTTAAGCATCTTCTGGAGAATGGCTATGAAGTCAGGGCAGTAACCCATAGAGAATGGGACGATTCCCCCGCGGAACAAGTTTATCCACTAAACATAGAAGATTACGCGGCTGTTGAGGAGGCGCTCGGAGGATGCGATAAAGTTATCCATTTGGCTGGGATAAAATCTCCAGTGGGTGTTCCAGATGTTGACGTAATCAGAACGAACGTGGTTGGCACGTACAATGTCCTGCTGGCTTCGGGAAGAATGGAGATCAGCCATATTGCGGTTGCCTCAAGTGATTGTACGTTTGGATATACTTTCACAAAAAACAAACCGCCTCTGCACTATTTGCCGGTTGATGAAGAGCATCCGACTCATCCGGATGACAGTTACGGGCTGTCTAAAGTAATAATGGAGCGTATCGCAGAAGCGATGGTCCAAAGGTTTAATTATTCCGTGGCAAGTCTTCGAATTTCGTGGGTTATCGACCCGGAGCGATACCAGACAAAGAAGTTCGAAACACTCACTCAAGATCCAGAAACCGGTTACTTTAACTTTTGGTCATATATTGATCTCCGGGATACAGCGAGAGCGTTTCGGCTGGCTATAGAGACCGACCTATCGGACCACGAGTTATTTCAAATAGCTGCTTCGGATACAAGATCCCGGATACCCTCCGCCGATCTCATCGAGGATTATTTTCCAGAGGTAGAGACTAAAATAGAATTTACCGGGCACGAGAGTTTAGAAGATACCACCAGAGCCGGGGAAGTACTGGGCTTTACTCCCCGTTACTCGTGGAGAGATACAATTTAGCCTCTTTTTCGGCGTTGATCGGGTCATTCCGACTAAGTAACAATCCAGAAATGCCTGGGCTTTTTCACCCTGGATTGTCAGTAAGATAAAGGATATTCATCTAGCTACTGATGTGTATTCTTGATCGATACTCTTCGCTTCCCTCTAGGCTGGTAAAGTTGATTCGAAAGAGTGCACCCGCACCCTCCCCTTCTTGAGCCTTGTTGTTTCCTCCGGCGGTGGTAACGTATAAGTCACTGTAATCTTCACCTCCGAAAGTTAGGCTGGTGACTTTTTTTGCCGGGAGTTCGATTCGTGCTGTTTCCTTACCTTCAGGAGTGTAGCGAACTATACATCCTCCGTCCCAGAGTGCCGACCAGATGCATCCTTCCGAGTCAACTGTCATCCCATCCGGGCCACCCTGCTCGTCTTTAAGGTAAACAAATGTTCGTTTGCCAGATATCTTTCCCGTTGATTGGTCATAGTCAAAAAGATGAATTTTTCCTTCCCCGGTTTCCGTAAAATAAAGTCCGTTTTCATCTGGAGTAAACCCTAGACCGTTTGGAATATCTAGTTCTTCCAGTAAAAGATTAATTTGACCATCTGGATCCAATCTGTAGAGTCGGCCCGGTCTGTCTTCTGTAGGCATGGTGCCGCAGAAAACTCTGCCTTTTGGGTCAGCGATCACATCATTGAATCGTGATAGTTCCTCTCCCGGGATTTTTGGAATAAGCGTCTGCAGCTCCCCATGCCTGTAACTTTTTATGCCCCCCTTTTCTATGAAAAGCAGAAGTGATCCATCCGCTTGGATTGTGAACCCACCAATTATCTCGCCATTGTAGAACTGAGCGTGTTTGCCGGAAGAGGGGTCAAGCCGAAACATTCTACCCGTTGGAATGTCCGTCCAGTATACCCTTTTTTCGTCTGAGTGCCACAGTACACCTTCCCCAACCTCACAATTGTAGTCAGCTATCATTTCTGGCCCGTCATAGCCCAGCGATGTGTTCATATCTTAATCACACTCTCGTTTATACTAAATTTAAGCAGCAGCCCGTCCGCAGTGGCAATAACCTTGGGGAACGTTAAAAATTTGAATTTTTCTCACAATAATCAATTTAAACAATAATATTCAGTTCTTTACTAGCTTTGGCCCTTGGACCATAAAATTCTATTAATCTTTTTTATCTCGTGCTAGAGCTAAGTTTTGGTCGTAAACCACTTTCTGATAACCTGAATTAGCCCCAATTACTGATACAAGAATTCTTTCCTAGTTTCTGCATTATTACCGACCTCGAAATTTACTCTTTTAGATTGTTCATCTAGTTATTACTAATTTAAACAAGTAAATCAAACTAATACATTTGCTCCCACCCCCCTTTTTTTGTTTTACTGCTATTTTCACTAAGCAAATCAACCGGGGACGATTTACTAGCAGCTTCTTCTAACATTTTCTCACTCATGTGAACGTATCTCATAGCAGTTTCTAACTGCTCCCCCGAACATTCTTTTAATCCACTAAAAACACAGGTCATCAAGCTTTTCGGAGAACCAAACCTCCATTCATGGAACGATAAGCTTTTATTACGAAGTCGAACCTGTTGAAGTCAGTACAAAGATAGAAATCCTCTCTTGGCGACCAGTCCTGATTCTCTTCTTTGAAAAACCATTTACCGTCACCTTCTTTCAGCGCTCTATTGCGGAGTGTGTATCCCCTGGTTCTTCTTCTCCATCCATCGGGCACAAAGCTCGTCCTCGTCGGCAGGCTCCTCCGCTACCTTTCCCATAGGCACTATGCTTGCCCTATCGGGATCCTGATCTTTGATGTAGTTTACTACTGCGTCGAGGTTCACCAGGCTTCCTGTAACCAATTCGTCTGCATCCCGAGCTGCCACCAACCCCTGGGCGCCGGAGCTGGTAGTAAGAATTATCGTTTTTCCGGAAAAGTCCGTATTCACCAGTTGTGACGGAGAATTGTTGCACCGAAAACCCGGACGTTCCCTGCCGCCTATTTCCCCGACCAGGAGATAATCTGGGTTCTCCTCTTTTAAATCCCTTGCCTTTTCCACTTCACCAACGGCTATCACCTTCTCTGCACCGCCGGCAACTTATAGTTACCCGAACCACAGCCGAAATCAAGCAGTTCCTGGTCTTCTTCTATACCGATTTTCAGGAATACATCTTTCAGCATCTCTTTGTAACCATCGTTTATGGCTCAATTATACCTCGTAGGTTCTTAGCGACTCACTGGACTAAGCGGATCCTTTTCTGTCAGAATTCGACTTATTTCTCGGAGAGCTTTCCGCCTGCACTCCCTTTCGGGCTCGTCCGAATAACGGACCACGTGAGGTATTATAATTCCGTTTTCCGCGACAAACAGGAAACTCATTTCGGTCGGTACTTAGGTTGATACCCTACCTGTCCCAGCCCTCGCTTTTAACTTCGTTATTTGGTCTGTCACTTCTCTCAGTCAG
>CAZTJJ010000041.1:0-5257 GCA_964614065.1 uncultured Thermotogae bacterium | reverse complement strand
GATACCTCTTCATTGCAGCAAGATACGACGTTCGTTGCCAGTGGCTCCATTTGCTCGTCAGATAAATTGACTTCACCAATTAATCTTCCTACGCTACTTATCAACTAATGGTTTAACTTAAATAAGAAAGTGTCAAGGTTGGCGGGAAATCGCCAGGATTGTATTTTTTGAAAGTATTTTCAATCATCTGCCGCGATGGACCAAAGTAGGTAAAGAAAAGCGCTTATCTATCGAGTTTAAGCAGAGCAAGAAATTGCTCTTATCACGCAAATAGATTCTTAAACTTAAGCTTTTATCTATATTGTATGACGAACAATAACGCCATCCTATTTATCAAATTTACTCAGAATACCCCCCTCCTGTGGGCCGGAGATAGCGCGAGTCAAGCGATTTCTTTATTGCAGAACAAGATATTTAAAGCCTAATCGAGACGCCTCTTTTCCTTTACTATAAGTCCTTTTCTACCGAGACTCTGACGGTTACAAGCGGGTTTACCACCTGGCTGATTTTCATATCGCAGGCGACCGAACAGAACTTGTAAGCCTCTGCCGCCAAAAACGCCGTTTCTTTTTCTATATGAGAAATCATCGCCTCAAGCGCAATCCGGCCAGCCTCTTTGAACCCTTCAGCACTACCCAGCGTAATGAACTCCTCCTCCGTATCTATCATCGGCGTTGAGATATCTCTCTTCTTAAGCTCTAATTCAAGTGCTGTGCTAGTACCAACTTCTATACTTACTCCACATACCTCGCCGTCACCCTGAAGCGCGTGTGCATCACCTAGAGAGAACAACGCACCCTCGTGAAAAATCGGCAATAACAACTTCACGCCCTCACTTATGTCCTTGGTGTCAAGATTCCCTCCATGCCTCCCCGGCGTGTTACAGGGTACAGGATCTCCTTTCGGTGCTACGCCTATCGTTCCAATCATCGGCTGCAAGGGTAATTTGCTATCGCCAAAGCCGATAACTGATTCGTCTATCTCATGTAAAGTGACAACTGGCTCGTCGAACTGGTCGCTCAAAAAGCCAAAGCCGGGCACAATTCCCTGGACACCGGGAGTCTTTACCTCGATTTCCTCGATTTTCACCACGAGCGTATCACCAGGCTCAGCCAAATTGATGTATATCGGTCCAGTTGCGGGATTGGCCCTGCTCAGATCCAGGTCAGCCAGTGTGTCATCACTGCTAGTGATCTGACCCCCGAAGGCATCTAGTGTTTCTATCTGAACTTTCTCCTCTGGATCAACTTCCAAAACAGGATCGTGCTCCTTGTCCATAGAGTAAATAAATTCTCCACTCAAATACTTCATCAAATCACCCTTTATTCTTTTTTTAGTCAATAGGATCGGACTCAGCATGCTTTGAGGTACCTTATTATTTTTGCTTTCCGCCTAATATACACTGCGTTTGGTAAGAATAACTGGTATCATGATACCCATCAAAAACCATCTCCATACAATCTACTCTCCCCTGCTACCCAGGAAGAAATCTACTCGGGACTCAATGCCGGTAAAGGGCTACCTCCATTTATCTTTCTTTAAATTTTTCCTGGTATTTTCCTGGCACCAACCGAGTGGCTTTACCCGACCCGTGTTTCAGATTCTGGCGAGGCTACAGCTTCGTTGGTCCAGCCATAACTTGTGCTCGTTTCCGGGAAACTCAAACCAAAGTTTAGCACTTATTTTGCTTTGCTGGCCAGCGGGGGAGGTAGCATAACCAATAAAACAAGCCCAACGATCAAATAGTAGGGAAGGAAGCCAAGATTAAATCCCATTCCTGACTTATTAAGATGTTCTTCGGTTAATTTACCCGATTCGTACCAGGGCGATTGAGTTAAGAGATAACCAACCCCCAGACCGACGATCCCGGAGACGAACGAGGCAACCGAAGGTTCCAATCTAACTGTCAAATTTAGCACCCCCTCCCATAGTCACACCTAAGATCAGTGCCGCAGGAAAACCTTTCTTTAACCCGTTAACCCCTTTATACATATAAGCAATGACAAATCCCGTCAGCAGGCAAGTAATTGAAAGAAGTAAAGCAGCCCAGTTTGCAAAGCCCGCTGATTCCGCTGGGGTTAATTCTGTAACTAGCCTTGCAGCATGATAGGAAGAACCTAGGGAACCAAACGTAACAGCCCAGGCATGACCTACAAGAGGGGTGGCCGCTGCAATTGCGGACTGAAGCCCATGCCAAGAAGCAAGGGGGCAGTAACAGCTACTGGAGTTCCGAAACCAGTTACTCCCTGAAGGAAGGACGGAAATACCCAGCCGACGACCAAGAGTTGAAGTATTCGACTTTCCGAAAGAGATCTAAATTTGTCCTGAATTTCTCCCAGTGCCCCCACTTTCTTCATCAATTGATAAATCAGCAGTGCCGGCCAGATAATGTAAGAGACCCAGAGGGCTACCCACATCCCTTTGGCGGAAGCAACTGAAATTACGGTTTCGTCTGCTCCAAAGGCAAAGACCCCAATTAAAACTGCAATTATCCAGGATATCGGACCAGCTCTCCTAGCCCCCCAGCGGAAATAAAGCATTAACACAAACAATACGATTATTGGCGATATTCCAGCAATCCAGTATAATGGCTTAATTGGTGGTAGAACCGCCAATGCTTCGTTCATATTTAAAGCCCCCTTTTTTTGGAAGATAATTTCAACTATAAAGAAAAACCATCAAAACTACCGGGGATACGGGCAGCGTCGCCATCGAGACTATAGTTACTTGAAAATGACTCGCGGTATCACTTACCAGGTAGGATATCCATGTATGCTGACGGAAGAAGATTACCCATCTTTCTTAATTTTCCTTACGTCGAAGAAATCCCTCAAACCATCGCCCAGGAAGTTTACGCTCAACGTAGTTATCATTATTGCTACACCGGGAAAGACCGCAAGCCACCAGGCAAAACTGAAAACCCCTTGCATCGCTCAATATCAGACCCCAGGTAGGGGTGCTCGGATTAACACCAAGTCCCAGATAAGAGAGGGACGCTTCTGCTAAAATCCCCCAGGCGAGACAGATGGTTGCTTGAACGATAATTGGGGCGATTGAATTTGGAAGGATATGGTGAATCAAGATCCTCCTATCGGACCCTCCCAGCGAGCGAGCTGCACTCACGTAATCCACTTCCCGTATACCTAATACTTCTCCCCTGGTTATACGCGCGAAGTCATCGAACCACGCTACAGAAATTGCGAGGATTATATTAATTAACCCCCTTCCGAAAACTGCCATCAACCCCACAGCTATCACCAGGTTGGGCAGGCTCCACTGGAGGTCAATATACCTCATAACCAGCATGTCAACTAATCCGCTATAGTAACCTGCAAGCAATCCAAGAGTAACCCCTACAACCAGAGCCAGGCTTACAGCAGAGAAAGCAACCATTAAAGAGATTCTGGTTCCCAATATAATTCTGCTTAGCAGATCACGTCCCAGATCGTCAGTTCCAAGCACATGGCTGGCCGAAGGAGGTGATATCATGCCGAAGTCCTGTCTGTTGGGGTCGAAGGGAGCAATTTGGGGACTGAAAATGCCGGTAATAACCACCAGAATGAAGATAATTGCCCCCGCCAGAGCGATTTTGTTTCTGGCAGATTTCGAAAAGTTTTCTTTTATTCTATTCATCATTTCCTCTACGACCTCACTTATACCTAATTTTAGGGTTGATATAGGTGTAGAGAATGTCCACGAAGATATTCTTAAACACAAATATACCGGCAATAATTAATATCGTTCCCTGTAAAAGAGCGTAATCGCGGTTTATGGCACCGGAGATCAACATACGACCCAATCCTTTTATGGCGAAAACATTTTCTAGTACGACCGTTCCCCGGAACAATACTGCCAGGTTGATCCCCATTATCGTTACAATGGGGATAGCGGCATTTTGAACTACGTGTTTTAATATTACCTATAACTCCGGAACACCTTTTGATCGAGCTGTACTAACGTAATCCTGTTTTAGCTCTTCAAGAACTGCGGAGCGGGTCATGCGCGATAAGCTCGCTATCAAAGGAACTCCGGCTGCGGTCGCGAGGAGCAAGATATGTAAAAACCAGGCCTGAGGGTTTTCGAACAGAGGCTCGTAGCCAAATGCCGGTAGCAATTGAAATTTTGAGGCAAATACTATGATCAATATAATTCCGAACCAGAAGGCGGGCATGCTTAAGCCTAAAAAGGCGAAAAAAGTTACCACGTAATCTAGAATAGAGTAGCGTTTTACCGCTGATATAATTCCGGCAGGAATTGCTATCAGAGAACTCATACCGAACGCTATAATGACCAGAGGTAGCGAACGGGGAAAAGCTTCCATCAAAACCTGATTGACGCTTTGTTTTAACCATATAGAAGTACCGAGATCCCCCCGAAGCACGTTCCAAAACCACATACCGTACTGAACGTAAACTGGCTCGTCAAATCCCCATTTTTCTTTGATTTTTTGAACGGCTGCGGGATCGCTTTCGAAACCAACCATAGCTCTTACCGGGTCTCCCGGCACAGCTCGAATGAAGAAAAACACCAGCGTTGTTACGGCAAGCATTACCAGAACACCATAAATCAGCCTTCTAATTATGTATCCTGTCATTGGTTAAAATCCTCTGTGTAAATGATGTTGATGAAAGATTTATACTTTATTAATCCTCTTAGTATTTAGTTTGGAGTTTGCAGGTTAGATAGGGTCTTGCAGGAGTATCTTCTAAATATCACGACACCCCGCAAGACCCTCGTATTTGAATTGAAAAACTCTTATCCGTAGTTCACAACAAGATTTATACCGATTTTCACTCCTCCAGATAGACAGTATGCAGGTCTCTCAGTCCGGGAATAAACTTAAATCCTTTGCCCTTTTTGTTTAAGGCAAGATCATCAGTGGGATGGAAGAGAAAGATGGCAGCGGGATCATTGGAAATCTTTAGGTTCAATTCTTTTACCACCTCTATTCTTTTGTCGAGATCGATGGTAGTTCTTTGCTTGTTTATTAGTTCATCTACTTCAGTGTTTGAATAGAACCCGTATTCCATTGATTCCGGTCTCTTTGGCCCGTTAAACTTCGAACTGGTTCGAAACCAATCTACCAGAGAATCATTGGGGTCGAGGTCAGCTCCGCTACCCAGCTACAGCATGTCAAATTCCATATTGTCGAAGTGCGTAATCAAAACGGTCCAGTCCATTACCTTGAGGTTGACAGTTAATCCAACTACTTCCAGCCCTCGATGAAGTTAACCCACAAGACTAGAAATGGTGCTAA
>CAZTJJ010000040.1:0-13241 GCA_964614065.1 uncultured Thermotogae bacterium | reverse complement strand
AATCTTTTTCAACTCCAGCAGGGCGAGCTCCCACGCTCGGCCGAAGATATGCTTACAACATCCCGCATGAGCATGGGAGCTCATGCTGCTTTGTTTTTGGTAGTCACGCTATTAGTTTCCCTTCTCGGCGGGGGAGGCTAGGTGGGGGAAATAGGGTAACTTCCTTAGTTCCCCTAGATCTTAGTTCCCGTTTCTTGAATTCCCGTGATTTCTGAGAACTTTTCTTTGACCTTTAAACAGAGATCTCCCGGCGTTCCGTCTCCTATCTCCCTTCCGTCTATTTCCACTACCGGTGCCACCTCGGCTGCGGTACCACAGACCATAACCTCGTCTGCAGTAAATGCTTCGGCCAGGCCAAAGTGTTTCTCTCGCATCGTGTAACCCATGTCTCTGAGCATGTCGATAATCACACCCCGCGTTATTCCCGGCAAGTTATTTATCACAGGCGGTGTGTACACGATACCTTTACGATAGATAAATATGTTGTCCGCACTACCCTCCGAGACGTTGCCATTTGCGTCCAGCATCAGTGCCTCGTCAGCTCCCCAGGTATCGGCCTGCATGAATGCAAGTATATTTGTCAGGTAGTTTAAATGTTTAACTGTAGGTGGTAAACCCTGGATGGATTGGTTTCGGATCGTGGTCGTTAGCATGGTCAATCCGTTCTCGTAGACCTCTCGGCCGTAGAGCGTTTTCCATTCTTTGACTATGATTATTACGCTCGGCCGCTCACAGGAAGCCGGATTAAGACCTAGGGTTCCCTTGCCCCTGGTTATCACGAGTCGAATATATGCCTCCTGAAGCTCGTTGACTCTCAAAGTTTCCAGGATTTTTTCGATCATTTCTTCGGAACTGTACGGAAGTTTCAGGTTTATAGCACGAGCACTTCTCTCCAACCTATCTATATGCTCGTCGAGCTTAAATACGTAACCGTCGTAAGCCCGAATCCCTTCGAAGACTCCATCTCCGTACAATAACCCGTGATCAAAGACGCTAACTTTTGCATTGTCTTCGTCTACAAATTTGCCATCTAAAAAAACCTTTGACATAAGTACCTCCTAATTCTCTTCTTGGTCAAAACTTCTCTGCATCAAACTCATAATGGAAATACTGGCGTTCTGCAATAACACTACGTTGTAATTTTTTATAGAGCAAACGTGTCGTGCTTATCGAGGTGGTTGACAAGGCCGCCGTCGTTTAGTATCGTGGTCATTTCCTCGGGTAGGGGAGTAATTCTTATATTTTTCTCTTTGTCAAGGTTTGTCAGGGTACCCGCGCTAAGGTCTAAAGACAGCTTATCACCTTCATCTATCTTGTCTGTGTTACATTCAACAATGGGTAGGCCGATGTTTAAGGCATTCCGATAGAAGATACGGGCAAAAGATTTTGCGATGACTGCCGCCACCCCTGAATGTTTGATGACTGTCGGGGCTTCTTCTCTCGAGGAACCTGAGCCAAAATTGTTCCCGCCGACGATAAAATCACCTGGCTCTGCTTTGTCTCTGAAATCCGGGTCGACTCCTTCCATTGCGTGTTTAGCAAGCTCGTCATTGTCAGTTATCTTCATTAGGTACTTTCCTGGAATGATATAGTCAGTATTTATATCGTCACCAAATTTATGTGCATTGCCGGTCAATTTTGTATCTATCATTGTATTGTCCTCCTGAGTTAGGTAAAGTCACGTGGATCGGTGATTTTGCCTTCTATTGCCGAAGCCATAACTGTCGCCGGTGATCCAAGAAATATTTCCGCGTTGCCGTTTCCCATACGTCCTTTGAAGTTCCTGTTTGCAGTAGAAATTACCGTTTCACCGTCGGCCGGTATTCCGTTGTGGGTGCCTAAACAAGGTCCACAGCCGGGAGTTATTACCGACCCACCTGCCTGGACGAGTTCTTCCAGAATTCCCTCTTCCGATGCCTGCTCGTATATTTCGTTGGATGCAGGAGAAATTATGAATCTAACTCCGTCGGCTATCGCATTACCCTTGGCGATTTCTGCGGCTACTTTTAGATCCTCGAGACGGCCATTTGTGCACGTTCCGATTACTGCCTGATCAACCTTGGTTTCAGGTAAATCGACTACCCTGGAGTAATTGTCTACGGCATGTGGCATTGCAACGGAGGGCTCGATATCTGATAGATCTACGTACATATCCTGGGAATAGTTAGCCTTTGGATCTGGCTTTGCCGGCTGAGGTTCTTTATTCGAGCGTTTTTCTACCCAGTCAGATGTTTTTTCGTCGGCCTCCATTATACCTGCTTTACCGCCCAATTCAATTGCCATATTTGCGACGGTCAGTCGAGCATCTATACTCATTGACTCCATTCCCGGGCCTCCAAATTCCAGTGTCTTATAAGTTGCACCGTCTGCTGTCAACTTGCCTGCAAGCCAGAGTATTAAGTCCTTGGAATAAACTCCATCAGAGAACTCTCCAGCTAAATTTATTCTAATCGTTTCGGGAACCTTAAACCATAATTGTCCCGTATGAAGCGAGGCTGCAAGGTCCGTCGCCCCGACGCCAGTTGAGAAAACGTTGATTCCACCGTAAGTAGTAGTGTGGGAATCCGCTCCCACAACCAGGTCTCCGGGGACTACGTGACCTCGTTCTGGCACAATTTGGTGGCATATACCTTGACCGACGTCGTAAAGTTTTATGCCATGGTCCGACGTAAACTTTCTCAATTCTTTATGTAAATTGGCAGCCCCCGCGGTCGGTGCCGGGGCACTGTGGTCAATTATAGTAACAACCTTATCGGGATAGGCTATCTTTCCTTTTTTCAGTTTGTTCCATGCTTCGGTAACCAGATGAAACGTGCCGTCGTGGAACATCATAAGGTCTAAGTCGGCGACGACAATGTCACCGGCGGTTACCTTTTTGCCTGCCTTATTTGTTAAAATTTTCTCCGAAATTGTCATGTCTGTATTCGAACTCAAATTAGACTACCTCCTGAACATTGTCTTGGTTGTTGTTACCTTGCCCTGTCTTACGGCAGTAGTTGGTGAAAAAGCCCGCGAATATACTTTGCTCGGGCGATATTTTTCCGATCTGGTTTTGCATTTTGCCGGAGCATGGGAGCTCCGGCTGCTAAGTTTATCGCATATGATCTCCGGGTGGTTTGGTGTATCACCCCCACCTAGCCTCCCCCATCAAGGGGGAGGGAAAAACAAGAGGGCCTCCCCCATCAAGGGGAGGGAAAAACAAGAGAGCCTGCCCCGTGAAGGGGAGGAGCATTTATCCCTCACTTACGTTCAAGTTCTTCGTGTTTTTGCGCAATAAACCGTAAATATATCCATCCCGCAGCGCTTCCCAGCTTGCCTCGATAATATCCGCTGACACCCCTACGGTGCTCCAGTTGGTCTCTCCATCAGTCATTTCAATCATGACCCGGGGAACGGCAGCTGTGCCTCGATAGCTTTCCAGTATCCGTACCTTGTAGTTTGTAAGTTTCATATTTTCAATAGAGTGATAAAAGCTATTTAAACATCGATGAAATGCGTTGTCAAGTGCGTCGACCGGACCGTGTCCCTCTTCGATTGCATCCATTATTTCGCCATTAACACGTAACTTTACGCTGGCCTTTGCAGTAGGCCCCTGGCTGTCTGTTCTGTTAGTGATTATCTGGTATTCCAGGACTTCGAAATATTCGGACAGCTCTCCCTGGACTCTTTTTGCCAGTAGCGCAAACGAGGCATCCGCGTTTTCGAATTGATAACCTTCTTCTTCTAGTTGCTTGATGTTGGACAATACTTCTTTATGCGTTTCGCTGGCATCCGACATATCGACGCCGACGTTTTTCAGTTTTCGCTCCACCGTACTACCGCCGGAAAGTTCGGAGACGAGAAACTTTCGCTCGTTTCCTACCGTTTCTGGATTTACGTGTTCGAACGTCCGGGGATGTTTCAGAACTGCGTCCACATGTAATCCGGCCTTGTGAGTGAAGGCATTTACACCCACGTACGGGGAGTGGCTTTCGGGTGTCTTGTTGGCTATTTCGGAGACGTATCTGGACAAACTTGTCACCTGGCACAAGCTTTCCTCAGACTTTAGGCAGTTGTATCCTTTTTTCAAAATTAAGTTGGGGATAATTGCGCAGAGGTTCGCGTTCCCGGTTCTCTCTCCGTAACCGTTTATGGTTCCTTGCACGACCTCTACTCCTTCCTCGACGGCAGCTAGGGAGTTGGCCACTGCCACTCCGGCGTCGTTGTGAGCATGGATGGATAGAGCTACATTTATCCGAGATCTCGTTTCTCTAACTATTACCCTCAATTCTGAGGGTAATGTTCCACCATTTGTGTCACAGAGACAAATATTGTCTACTCCTGCGTCAACGGCAGCCTCAAGTGTCTTTAATGTGTAATCTT
This sequence comes from uncultured Thermotogae bacterium, assembly GCA_964614065.1. GTDB lineage: Bacteria > Bipolaricaulota > Bipolaricaulia > M55B111 > M55B111 > M55B111. The sequence continues at coordinate 8,879 of CAZTJJ010000040.1, read as the reverse complement.
TATCGTCTTTAAAGCCGTCGAAGAAATGTTCTGCCTCGTAAGTCACCTCTTTGTCTTTTTGTTTTAGGTAGGAGACGGAATCCTCGATCATGTTAAGGTTTTCTGTCGGTTGAACGTTTAAAACCTTGTCTACGTGAAGTCTCCAGGTCTTACCCACCACTCCAACCACGGGTGCCCCGGTTTCCAAAAGTGCGTTTAAGCTTTTGTCCTTATCCGGAGACACGTTCGCTCTCCGGGTACTGCTCAACGCGACAAGCTTTGCGTGCTCAAGCTCACTTTGATCAAATTCTCGGAAGAATCTAGAGTCTTTTGGGTTACTGGGAACCCAGCCAGCCTCGATGTAATCGACTCCTATTTCGTCCAGTCTTAACGCGACTTTTTTCTTATCTTCTAAGGAAAAACTTATATCTCTTCCCTGTGCTCCGTCCCGTAACGTGGTATCCAGAATGGATATTCGTTGCTCAGTCATAGTTTCATCCTCTCCAATACTGCGTTTGCCATGTCCATAGTCGAAAGTTTTCCACCCAGATCGGGTGTGGTTTCTCCAGCGGCTATTGATTCGTTTACGGCTTTTTCGAGTGCATTTGCCAGTTCTTTGTAACTCAGGAAATCTAGCATGTGGCCGGCTGAAAGTATGGTTGCTGCGGGATTCACAATTCCCTTTCCGGCGATGTCCGGGGCAGTTCCATGAACGGGTTCAAAGAGCCCATGTTCATCTCCGATATTCGCTGACGGCGAGAGGCCCAGGCCACCGATTAGCCCGGCGGCAAGGTCGGAAAGAATGTCTCCGAATAAATTCGTAGTCACTATGACCTCGAACCTTTCCGGGTCCATCACAAGATACATTGCTGTTGCGTCGACCAGTAAGTCGTCAAATTTAAGTGTTTCATCGTATTTAGCAGCCACTTCTTTGACCGTCGACACGAATTTCTTCCCGGTAACCGGTAAAACGTTTGATTTATGAATTGCTGTTACTTTCGAATAACCCTTGGTTTTTGCGTAATCGAACGCGTACTGGGCAATTCTTTTGCTGGCCTTTTTGGTGATGACTCTGGTTGCTGTGGTTACTTCGTCTGTTAATTCGTTTTCAATTCCCGAATATAGGCACTCGGTGTTCTCCCGTACAATTACCAAATCCGTGTTCGAGTTGATACATTTCACGCCGGAAAATGACTTGATTGGTCTAAGGTTGACGAAAGTATCCAGTTCCTGTCTCAATCGTATAACTACGTCTACAGCACTGTTACCGACTGCGCCAAGAAGTACCGCGTCTGCGTTCTTGGCTCCGGATAGAGTCGTTTCTGGTAGAGCACGTCCTGTTTGGGCGAGTTCTTTGTCGCCTGCTCTGTAAGTTTCAAAGGATAAATCTGCAGGCATTTCCTGAAGTATAGATACTGCTGCTTTTGTAACTTCGGGACCTACTCCGTCTCCGGGTATTACCGCGATTTGTTTTGTCATAATCTTTTCACCATTTTTTCCCTTCAAAGTTCATTTACAGCCCCCCCCCCTGGACCTCTCGCTCAACCTAGCTTACATTAGAAGTCTTTGCTTTACGGGCCAGCAAGTTCACTGCGTTAAGCAATGCCTCCACGCTGGCAATTACGATGTCGTCACCAGTTCCACGAGCTTCAGCAGCCGTTCCGTGTTCGTCTTCTAAGGTAACAAATACGTTGGCTACAGCATCACTACCACCGGTAATTGCATCCATTCTAAACTCAGAAATATCGATCTTCTTTTCCTCTCCGATGATTCTCTGCATTGCTTGAAATGCTGCATCCACGGGCCCGACTCCGTTACCTGACTCAGTTTTTACCTTTCCCTTAACGGCGGCGGTAACTGTGGCTGTTGGAGTCGCGTTGTTACCGGTCATCACGAAAACCTGATCCATATCCACTAGCTGGTCTTCTCCGGGTTTACCCAGTTCTGTCTCCGCTATAGCGTAGAGATCGGCTTCGGATAATTGCTTGCCGTTGTTGCTAATGTTTTTGACTTTTTCCAGGATGTCTTTTATTTCTTCGTCGGATGGATCTAACCCCGCTTCAGTGAGGACTTTTTGTAGTCCTTGCCTCCCGGCGTGTTTCCCTACGATAAATCTCCTACGGTGACCTACCGTTTCTGGATTCATCAATCCTGGTTCAAAAGTGTTCTTGTCTTGGATTACACCGGCGGCGTGTATTCCACTTTCGTGAGAAAAGGCATTTCTGCCTACTACAGGTTTGGTCGGTGGAAGCTGTATGCCGCTTAGTCGCTCAAGGAACTTAGAAATTTGAAAGAGTTTGGTTTTGTCGATATCGGTGTATACGTTCTCCATTCTATCCAGGTTCATTACTGTTTCTTCAAGTGAAGCATTGCCTGCCCGTTCTCCTATGCCGTTCACTGTTACTTGTATCTGAGTAACGCCAGCTTCTACAGCTGCCAGTGAGTTTGCTACGGCCAGCCCGTAGTCGTTGTGGCAGTGCACACTTAAAGGTATTTCCACGTACTCTCCAACTGCGGATATCATTTTTTCTATATCCTGTGGACGGGATACTCCCACTGTATCTGGAATATTTATCATGTCCGCACCGGCTTCCTCTACGGCCTTGCTGATTTCTACCAGAAAGTCTAGATCTGTTCGGGAAGCGTCCATCGGACTGAACAGACATTCCTTTCCGTCCTCTTTAACCGTCTTTACTGATTGGACGGACTTTTTAACTATATCCTTTTTGGTCGTCCGCATTGACTTGCTGATCTGAATGTCCGAGGTGGATGCGAATATGTGTATTATCTCAGCCCCTGTGTCCAGTGCGGAATCAATATCTCCTTCTTTTATCCTTGCCAAACCACAGACGGGCGTACTGACAGATCTGGTTATTTCCTTGACGGCCTTCTGCTCGTCCGGCGAGCTGACCGGGAAACCTGCTTCTATTACCTGAACGTTTAAATCCTCCAGACGTTTAGCGATTTCTATCTTCTGATCCAAGGTGAAGCTGAGTCCCGGAGTCTGCTCCCCGTCACGCAAAGTCGTGTCAAATATTTCAATTCTTCTTTCTGTCATAGTTGGACTTCACCTCTGAAACATCTTCCTGAGTTGTGCACCTACCTTTTCTATCTGATGGTTTTCGTCCATTTCCTTTAACCTGGAGTATTTAGGCCTATTTGCTTTGTTCTCGGTGATCCATTCTCTTGCAAACTCTCCGGATTGGATGTCCTCGAGTATCTCTTGCATCGATTCCCGTACGTGTTCATCAATTACTTTGCTTCCCCTGGTTAGATCGCCGTACTCGGCCGTATCGCTTATCGATTCTCTCATATAGGTTAGGCCGCCCTCGTAGATTAAATCTACAATTAGCTTGAGTTCGTTGAGGACTTCGAAATACGCAATCTCTGGTTGGTAACCAGCTTCTGTTAATGTTTCAAAGCCTGCTTTGATGAGTGCGGTTGTACCCCCGCAAAGAACGGATTGTTCACCGAATAGGTCGGTCTCCGTTTCTTCTTTAAACGAGGTGGGAATAACTCCAGCTCGAGTCGCCCCTAAGGCGTGGGCATAAGCCAGGCCTATCTCCCGGGCGTTGCCAGTGTAATCCTGGTCAACTGCTAGAAGACAGGGTACACCTTCGCCCTTGGTATAGACCCTTCTTACCAGGTTACCCGGTCCCTTGGGTGCTACCATTACTACGTCTACGTCGTCCGGTGGTTGGATCTGATTATAGTGGATGTTAAACCCATGAGAGAAGAATAACGCGTTCCCCGAATCCAGATTTGCTTCTATTTCCGAGTAGTATACTTCTGACTGAACGTTGTCCGGTATTAAAATCTGGACAATTTCTGCGGTTCTGGCGGCTTCACTTATCTCTGCAACTTCTAAGCCGTCAGACCGGGCAATTTCTTGTGATGAACTACCTTTTCGGAGACCGACTACCACGTCCATTCCGCTATCATTTAAGTTTTGTGCCTGACCTTGTCCCTGACTACCATAGCCGATCACAGCAATCTTTTTGTCTGTTAGGTACTCTTCGTTGACATCGTCTGAATAGTAAACTTTATTTATCAAAATGTCCTCCTAAGTATTGTTAGTAGTTTCATGTAATAGACCTTTCCAGCACGACTCTTCCGGTTCGAGCGATCTCTTCTATGCCAAACTCGTTCAGTAGATTTTCAAATGCTTCTACTTTTTCTGCGTCTCCCGTTGCCTCCACGGTGAGATAATCTTTCCCCACGTCTGCTACTTTGGCGTTGAATATGTCCGCCAGTTCAATAATCTCTCCTCTATTCGTCGTCTGGGCTTTGACTTTGATCAAAGAGAGTTCCCTTTCCACGTGGGATTTTTCCGAAAGGTCTTCGACTGATATGACATCTATCTGCTTGTTTAATTGTTTTACTACCTGATCCAGTATTTTTCTGTTTCCTTTGACGATAATCGACATCCTGGAATAGTGCGGATCCGTCGTTTCCCCGACGGCAAGGCTGTCGATGTTGAATCCTCTTCTGGCAAATAACCCCGAGATTCGAGAAAGAACGCCGCTTTCGTTTTTAACCACTGCTGTTAACGGGTGAAGTTTTTCTTCAGACATCGTTTTCCTCCATTAGGAATTCTCCGCTGGCTCCACCTGCAGGCACCATTGGCCAGACATTCTCGGTCTCGGCGACGAAGCACTCTATAACTGAAGGACCGTCGTAATTTAGTCCTTCTTCCAGTTTTGTGTAGAGGTGCTCATTTTCCGTTACCGTAAGCCCCATAGCCCCGTACGCTTCTGCCACTCCGGCAAGAGACGGTGTTCCATCGTCGATTAAGGTTTCTACCAGTCTGTTATCAAAGAAAAGTTGTTGCCACTGTCTCACCATTCCCAGCGAACCGTTTCTTAGAATTACGACCGTGATCGGTAACTGCTCGCGGACGGCGGTAGTCAGTTCTTGAATGTTCATTTGGAAGGAACCATCCCCGGTTATTGCCACTACCACACGATCGGGGGCCCCGATTTTGGCTCCAATTGCTGCCGGAAAACCGAAACCCATGGTGCCCAAACCGCCGCTTGTTATTAGTTGCTTTGGCTCTGAGAAACTGTAGTACTGTGCCACCCACATTTGGTGTTGACCTACTCCGGTAGTTACTAAGGTATCCCCCGGTGTCAATTCGTCGATTGCAGTTACTACTGATTGTGGTTTCAGTACTGATTCGTCATCCTCGAGTTTAACCGTGTATTTTTCGTACCAATTTTTTATCTCCGCCCACCAATGTTTGTGTTCTTTCTCTTCGTCTTTGATTTGATCTATTACTTTAGACAGAACGGCTTTGGCATCGCCCACGATCGGAATGTCTGGTTCGACTATTTTGCCCATCTCGGCTGGGTCAATATCTATGTGCGCGATTTTGGCGTTTGAGGCAAATTTTTCGACATTGCCTGTGATTCTGTCGTCCAGTCTCGTTCCCACTGCCAACAATAGGTCGGAGTTTGATATTGCTTTGTTTGCAGGCCCGGAACCGTGCATGCCGACCATTCCCAGACACAGCGGATCCTTAGTGTCTATAGTGCCTAGCCCCATTAAGGAATTTGTGATAGGTATATTGAATTTTCTGGCTAGAGTCAGTAGTTCGTCATGGGCATCGGAGTTGGCCACGCCGCCACCGGCTAAGATTAATGGTCTCTTCGCTTTCCGCAGTTCTTCTGTCAGATACTCCACTGCCGCCGCGTTGAAGCTCTCCGGGATTGAATATCCTTCAAAATCTTTTTCAAAGGACTTATTCGTCTCTTTCCAGTTGACTTTGCCGGTCTGGACGTCCTTGGGCATGTCGATCAAGACGGGCCCTGGCCTTCCTGTTGAAGCGATATGTAAAGCTTCCGTTACAGTTTTGCGCACCTCGGTAGGATCCATAACTAGATAGTTGTGTTTGGTAATTGGATCGCTCATTCCTCTTACGTCGACTTCCTGGAACGAGTCCTGGCCAATTAGGGAAGTAGCTACCTGGCCAGTAAATGCAACTACAGGGGATGAATCCATGTAAGCGTTGGCGAGCCCCGTCATCAGGTTGGAGGCACCTGGACCGCTCGTAGCAAATACTATGCCTGGTCTATTCGATACACGAGCGTATGCATCGGCAGCATGTATTGCACCCTGTTCATGCGTTGCGGTGATATGGTTGATTCTCTTCGATTTCCCCAATTCGTCGTAGATAGGCATTATTGCTCCACCGATGATTCCAAAGATCGTATCCACACCGTTTTCTTCTAATGTTTTGATCAACGCTCTGGCCCCGGAAATGTTGCCATCTTCTCCCATATTATCACTAGACTCCTTCTCTTTTCGTTTCGTTGTTGTAGTGTTACTTGCTTGATTTGATTTAGTCATCCTTATCTCTCCTGTTCTTTTCGGATAATTGAAGGGTAGCTCCTTTGTCTGCCCCTGAGACAGTGTAAGCATAGCGCTCCAGGAACTTTCTTCCGTGAGTGTTGGGGAGGTATTCTACGCTTAAGTTCTTTTCTCGTTTATCTAGTTCTTCCGGGGGGACGTTCAGGTTTACTTGGCCGCCCGGTATATCGATCTCGATTATGTCACCTTCCTCTACCAATCCAATTGGCCCACCAGCTGCTGCTTCTGGTGCTACGTGGCCGATAGCTGCACCTCTTGTTGCTCCGCTAAATCTCCCATCTGTTATTAGCGCTACCTTTCCGGAAAGGTCTCCACCACTGATCCTACTTGTAGGGGTAAGCATCTCTCGCATTCCTGGTCCACCTTTGGGTCCTTCGTATCTTATTATAATCACGTCACCGCTATGAATTTCCCCATCATCTATTGCTTTGACAGAGGCTTCTTCGGAGTCAAATACTCGGGCCGGTCCTTTGTGTGTGAGCATGTCTTCGCTAACTGCTGTCTGTTTGACAATGCTTCCGTCTGGCGCGAGAGAACCTCTGAGTACTGCAAGTGAGCCCAGTTCATGGACCGGGCTTTCGTATTCTTTGATAACTTCTCGATCAACAGTGTATTCGGTATTTGTTAACCTCTCTTTTAAGGTTTCTCCTTCGATCATTTCGACACCTAAATCAAGGTTTGCCTCTATAGTTTTCATGACTGCAGGCAACCCCCCAGCTTGATGAAGATCACTCACTCGATACGGTCCAGCCGGACTCATGTCAACCAGGTGAGGCGTGGACTGACTTATATCGCTTACTGTGTTCAGGTTAAAATCTACTTTTGCTTCGTTGGCGAATGCGAGAACGTGCAATACCATATTAGTTGAGCCTCCAAGTGCCATCCCTACGCTTAACCCGTTTGCGATGTTTTCTTTGGTGGCAAGTTTTGAGAGCACTATCCCGTCCTTGACCATTTCTACGATTCTTTTTCCGCTGTCGTGAGCAAGTTGTTCCCGCTGTGTTGATCGGGAGGGTGCTGTGCTGCTAAATGGAAGACTGATCCCCATTGCTTCGGTTATAGCACTTACCGTGTTTGCAGTGAACATGCCCGCGCAGGAGCCCGCCCCCGGGCAAGCGTGTTTCTCAATCTCTATTAGTTCGTCTTCGCTGATCTGGTTTTCTTTTAACTTTGGAACGGATTCGAAGACGGTGGATAGATCTATGGATTTGCCGTGTAGATGACCTGGCTCCATAGGTCCACCAGTTACTACGACAGTCGGAAGTTCAAGTCTGGCGGCTCCCATTAACATGCCGGGAAGTATTTTGTCGCATGATGCCAATATTACTAATCCGTCGAACTGGTGCGCGAAGCCCTGGAGTTCTACCGAGTCGGCGATGACTTCTCTGGAGGGCAAGGACGCAAACATTCCCTCGTGACCCATTGCTATACCGTCGCCGACAGCGATCGTGTTGAACTCCATTGGAGTTCCGCCGCCGTGTGTTATCCCGCGCTTTACTGGCTGAACCAGTTCGTCGAGATGTATGTGACCTGGGACAAATTCGTTGTAAGAATTCGCGATTCCGATTATTGGTTTGTTGATATCCTCGGTATCCAGACCCGAAGCCCTCAGCAACGAGCGGTGAGGAGCCCTGTCAATTCCTTTCTTTATTTTATCGCTACGCATAACATTCGCACTCATTTAACCGTCTTTGTTAGCGCGGAAGGTTCTATGTCGTCGACCTTTAGGTACTTGCTGTAGTTACAGTTTGCATTGGCGCAAGTGAATTTTTCTAAAGGTGGAGAAGGGAACCGTGCAGTAATCTGTTGTGAGGTGGGGATCAGATGGCTCCCACATATTGGGCATCTGCCCGACTCACTATGAGTGAATTCGTTAATGTTAAAATGAAGTCCGTTAATTTGTTTTCTGGACTTGTTTTCCATGTTTGCCTCCCGGATTTTTTGGGAACTTGAGTATCAGAAACCACTAGACCGCTGGTGGTTATTAAATCAACATCTATAGGAAATTTGTGTGTGAAAGTTTTTTGCCCCTAAAGGGGCAGAATAACTACTAAGGAAAGAACTAAGGCAATAATGCCGAATATAACAATGGAGCCGCTGTAGTAGGAATTACGCTGGCCGGTATAATCTCTGCTTTGAAAACTAGTTGACTCCATTATTTCACCTTAATTATAAAGGATTTTATTCAATTTGAACTGGATTGTCAACCGATAAACTGATCACGTTAGAGATTTTTCAGGGAAATAGTTAAATGTTGGGGGTTTTAAGGTGTGGAGAGGGGCGGAGAGCGTGGCGCGACAAATAACCACCACAACAGCCTTTAGCCCGGGTGCCCCTGCCCGGGGGAACTTACGCGGAGGAGGGAAACTGGTGAAGTAACTATGGAAAGCAAAGCAGCATGAGCTCCCATGCTCATGCGGGACGTTGTAAGAGAAACCCCCGGCCGAGCATGGGAGCTCGCCCTGCTGGAAAAGAGAAAAGGGACGTTGCAAGTGGAATCTTCACCACGTGTATCGGGACCGAAGGGAATT